>NZ_JBNBPL010000008.1:0-233940 GCF_059412425.1 Pantoea sp. CFCC18177 | reverse complement strand
GAATTGAGTGGAATATTTGGGCTTCATGATTTATCCCCATTATGTCGTTTTACAGTCCAACATTATGGGTTCAGTCCATCGGCACCGGTCCGTTAAGGCAGGCGAGTGAAGTGAAGGTACCGCGTAGCGGCGCGAGGACCGCCTGCCCCGGTGCGGCCCCAGACGGCGTTATCGTCAGTCGCTTAACTGACAAGCACTATGCCGCGAGGCGGCCTTTTTTGCGGGTATCAGACTTAACAATTACGCAGCTCAATTTCAGTGGATTAAGAAGCCGTCTTCGGCCATCCGCTATTTATCCATCTGCGAATGGATCAGGTTCTCAATCATGGCGATCCATTGCGGTTCATTATCGCCAAATTTCTTCCTGATCACCGCAGGTGTATACCCGGTCACTTCCCTGGTGGTGCGCGTAAAAGAAGCCTGGCAGTTAAATCCGTTTTCAATCGCGACTTCAAGAATACGCTTTCGACTTCTTACCAGTAAAAACGTTGCATTAATAACCCGGCGAATACGGACATATTCATAAACATTAAGTCCGGTAAGCTGCACAAACTTTCGCTGAAAATGCCAAACGGAATAGCCACTTTTATTGGCGATTGTGACAACAGAGAGAGCCTGGTCGAGATGCTCATCTATCCATTCGATCATTTTCTGTATCACCGAAAATACCGCGTTATCACCCAAGCCAGCACGTGTTGCCCTGTCACTATAAATAATCATACCGACACCATCCGGATGTGGGGCAGGAATAAACACTTTGAGTGAAATGGTGTACTTATTGAAACTGCCTCTCAATTCAGACCGGGAAATGGGAATTCGCTCCAGATAAACCAGCGGCTTAACAGGCAATGAATCGGCTGCAGAAGGTAGCATTGTTATACCTTTTCACTGACCATCTCCAAAGATGGCTTCAGGTTTGTTCAGGATACGGGCATCGGAGTCGCCGAGGATCTGACGTAAATGCAGCTGTGCACGAACCCCGCCCCGTTTTCCAGGAGATGCAGACTGAATAAGCACCGGCTTTCCCGCAATGGGTTAATGAGGATTATCCTCTGCACGTCCAACAAACGAGAGTTATACAAAAGGATAGGTATACCAACAGATTGTTATACTTTTGGATAATTGCACCCTCTTGCCAAATATGCACCCTGATGCGTTTTTCTGTTTTTACCGAGCGGGGGGCGGTGAAATCCGGTTATAAGTTTTATCTAATTCCACCGTTCTGCGTTTGCAGGTATATTGCTTGCTCTGTATTAGAGAACTCGTCAGAGTTTAAAAGAGCCTTTATGGATAAAACCATTTATCTTGTTGATGATGATACGTCTGTTATCACCTCGCTGAAAAACCTCCTCAGTTCTGAGGGATATCAGGTCCTTGCCTTTACTTCACCGGCTGATTTTTTGCACCAGCCAACATATTCGACGCCTTGTTGCCTTATTGTTGACCTGAATATGCCAGGTCTTGATGGTTTTGATGTTTCTGCCCGTCTGACAACACGCGGATATTCCATACCGACCATCTTCCTGACCGGCTTCGGTACCATTCCTTTGACAGTGAAAGCGATGAAGTCCGGCGCCTTTGAGTTTCTGACTAAACCGGTCATGCCCGATGCGTTGCTTAATGTGGTTGCCGATGCATTAGCGTTATCTGAAAAGAGCGACACTGCCGCCAGGGAAAAAGTCGAACTGACCGGCCGTTATCACTCGCTGACCCCGCGTGAAAAAGAGTTAATGCAGTTACTGATGCAGGGATTGCTGAATAAACAGGTCGCGGCTGAAATGGGCATCAGTGAAATTACTGCCAAGGTACATAAGCGCAGAGTGCTGGATAAAATGCGGGTACGCTCAGCCTCGGAACTGGTCAGGGCGGCTGAGAAGTTAGACCTGCTCGGTGATGATTAAGCTTAGCGATGTATCCTGACGTTCCCGCCTCCCGGCGGGCGTTTTCTCAGGGGCCGTGTTACTGATTAACCGGCAGGGTAAACCAGAAAACACTGCCCTGCTCACTGCGGTTTTCAGCACCAATTTCACCACCGTGCCGCCTGATGATTTCGTGGCTGATCGTCAGTCCCATCCCCATACCTTCCGCTTTAGTTGTATAGAATGAGTCAAAAATCTTCCCCATCACCTCTTCGGACAGCCCGGTGCCGTTATCGGCGACGGCAAAGCGAATCACACCCGTTTGCGGGTGATCAGATGAAAGCCTGAGCAGGCAGGCGCCGCTGTTTTCAGACATCGCTTCAATGGCATTAATCACCAGATTCAAAAGCACCTGCTGTATCTGCACGCTGTCACAATACACCTCATCCGAATCTGCTCTGAAATCCAGCTCAAGGGAGATGTAGCGTCTTTCTAACTCCATGCGCGAAAGATTCAGGATGTCTCGCGCCAGTTGATGCAGGCTGGCAGGCGCGAACGAAGAGACTTGATTGCGTGTCAGCGCCTGTAACCCACGGATAATATCCCCCGCGCGGCGTCCTTCACTAATGATCTCCTCAAGGCTGTGACGGGCATTCTCCAGATTAGCCGGATCGCGTTTCAGCCACCGCAGACTGGCACCCGCATTGGCGACTATCGACATCAGCGGCTGGTTAATTTCATGAGCGATGGATGAGGTTAACTGACCAACGGTGGTCGCGCGTGCTACACGAGCCAGTTCAGCTTGCGCAATGCGGGTGGCATCTTCCGACTGGCGCTGGCTGGTGATATCAGTCAGCGTACCAAAATATTCCCGTGCAGTGGGCCAGGTATCAACCGGCTCTCCAATGCCTTTAATATAGCGACACTCACCATCATCCCGAACAATACGAAACTCGGCCTGCATAATCAGCCCCTGCCGGGAGTGCGTCTCGATCATCGCCCTAAGACAGGGGATATCATCTGGATGAACGCGGCTAAGAAACTCCGCCATTGACGTGGTGGTCTGCCCTTGCGGCAGCCCCATAATACGTTTGTATTCGTCGGAGATGAACTGGATGTCAGGCTCCATCAGCCAATGCCAGGTACCGGTATGGCTGATTTTTTCACCCAGCATCAGGGACGTTTGGCTGGACCGTAACTGCTTTTCAACTTTGCCACGCTGGATGTTTTCATCCATCAGTTCCGCATAGAGACGAGCAGTTTCCAGTGATACGGCAGCCTGAGAACCCAGCATGGAGACGATGCGTGAATGTTCCGCCGTAAACACCTCGGGCATCAGGCGATTTTCCAGATACAGCACCCCCACCATTTGCGCTTGTCTGAACATGGGGACGCACATCACCGCCGCCCCGGAAGCCACCAGATAGTTATCCTGGCTGAAAGGGCTGAAGACCTCGGGCTTACCGGTGCGGATCTCCTTCCCCGTGCGAATCACGGCGGACAATATTGAAAGAGGCAGATCGGTCGCGACCGGCACCTCTTTGACAATTTTGACCCTAATCCCCTCCTGGGTGGTGGTTGCCCGTGCCTGAATTTCAGGCACATCCCCCTCCACCAGCCGGATCAGCATGCAGTGCTGCGCCCCTGCACGTTCCACCAGCATCATCATCAGGGTATGAATCAGGCGATCGAGATTAATTTCTTCCGTCAGCGCACGCATCGCGGTGACCATGCTTTGCACATCACTGATGGCCGCGCTTTGTTCAAAAGTCACGGTGTTCAACGCCGTTGGCGGCGCAGCCTGAACCAGGGAGGGATAACGGGATTCCAGTTGATGAACTTTTGCCCCCGCCCCCCAGCGCTCCCATGCCGCCATTGCGCCCTTGATATAGGCTTCCCCGGCGAAACGCATCTCTCGCGCAAAAGCGGAACGTGCCGCAAGTTCGCACGCCAGCCCGTTGATATGATGGAACTCTGCCGCACGCGACAGCTCGATAGCTTTTTCGTATTGCTCCGTTGCGCGTGCGGTATCGCCCGCTAATCGACACAGTTCAGCACGCAACAGCGTCTCTTTATCAGAAAACGTTTTCTCGTTTTCAGTCGCCCAGGTCACCAACTTTTCCAGATGCGGCGACAACCCCTGGCGGATTTCATCTGTGTACTCATCAACCGACAACGGAATGGTGACAGCAAGCGCGCTGTAGAGATGCAGATCCACCAGGTGCACATGCCCCGGAATGAACGCGGTAAAGGGAACGGCGTCCGCAAAGCACCCGCTGGCTAACGCATACTCCCCGGCAAAAAAGTGGGCCATGCCCTTGTAGAGGCGCGACCAGAACTGCATCAGCAACACGGGTTCAATGGCAAACGCATGCTGAGTGGTGTCCAACTGCGGTGGCGAAAAGTGATCGCCAGTAAAGGTTTCTCCGCGCGGTTTACGTAAAAACATTACGTAATCAAGTTGCATACCCAGCACAATTTCAACATCGCGAAACTGCGATTGACGCACGTAGGCCATGCCTCGGGTGATGGAAGTCGACACCCCAGCCAGATGATCGCCGCGAGTGAGATAATTCATCACCAGATGGCGCAATGCCAGGCAGGCTGACGTTCTGTCACCAATCTCGACACCGACATCAAACGCCGCTTTAGCCCGCTCAATGGCATAGGTCAGCGGCATGGTCCAGACGCTGACCTGATCAAGTGGCAGGAGCGTCCTTGCCTTGTAGCTGACGAAATCGTGTTTATAAACCAACTCACGTGCTAACAGCGCACTGGAAAACCCGCGGCTGTACTCAGCGTATCGGTCGCCACACACCACGCCATACCATGATAAAGCCAGCGTTGAAGCCCCGGAGAGACCGCGCGCCATGGTCAGATGGAGCAGTTTGCACAGGATCAGGAACTGTAAGCGTGGGCAGATAAAGGCGGCAAACGTACTGGCGCTGGCCATCAGGTTCATAATGGCTTCGGTTTTTTTGCAGCTCACACGCGGTAAGGATCGAAAGCGAGTGTAAGGATTCTTACCGACATCCTCCTTCAGCAGGCTCCTTGCCGCATCACACTCGGCCTGATCAGGATAACGATTGAGTTGGATGCCAAACACAGCCAGCCAGGCGAGTGCGGTTTCCAGAGCGAGCGGACTGTCAGACTGGCGCATGTGAATTTCAGCAATCAGGCTGGCCGCTTCGGCTTTGTCCGTCACATCACCGGGTGAATTCAGGATCTGTGTGCTGAGCGTCATGGCCCCCGCCAGATTGCCGTTCAGGAACTCACACTCGGCCTCTTCCAGCAAAAACGCTTGGCTGGAGTGCGGGTCTGAACCGATCTGCATTTTGCCGGCAAAATGGATGTACCTCAGCGCAGAGCGATAATCCCCAGCGATTTTTGCACTGCGTGAGGCTTGTAATAAAAGCGGTAGAAATAGCGACGATTCCCCATTCACCAAACTCACCTCTTGCACCGAAATGAGATGGTGCGCCGCGCTGAATAAGGCGGCATTAGAATGGGCGTGGCGGGATTCTGCTAGATAAAAGTGGCTGGCGGCGTAATGGAAAGCATCCTTTTCTGCTTCTGACAGAAATTTCAGTGCGGTTTCGTGCACGCTGTCATGCAGAAAAGACCAGCGTGTTTCCGCCAGGCTGACTAACCTGCTCTCCGCAGCGGGCTGGAGAAGCGTGCAAATTTGGTGCTGGGTAAGTTGCACAATCAGGCTGATATCGCGCAGTTCGCCGGACACACCAATTAAGGCTAATTCTCCTAACAATTTTCGTGCAGCGCTCGGCAATGTTTTCAGCTCATCAAGCACACTGGCGGCGACGTTAGCTGAGTACTGGCTGTTCTTTAACGCCTGCGCATCGAATGTCCACTCAAAGGGAGCATGATGAGTGATGTGATGATCGCGCACGGCCTGACGGAAAAATGCACAGGTTGCGAGCGGGTTGCCCGCGGTTTTTTCAAATACGATTTGCGCCAGATCGCCCACAGAGGCGTTGCGCGTGTGAAACATCCCCGTCAGCCAGTGGGCAATGCTGGTTACCGACAGTGGCTCAGGTGTGAGATCAACAATGCGTGAGGTGCCAGCCCGTATCCGGCTGAGGTTAGCCGCAACGGTTCGACACGGCAGTGAAATGCTATCCCGATGACTGATGACCAGCAACAGCGGCAAATCTTCGCTCAGGCTCAAAATATTCTGCAACAGTTGCAGGGTGGCCTGATCCGCCCAGTGAACATCATCAATCATGATCACCAGTGGCCTTCCCGGTGCGGTAAAGGCTCTGACCAGACTGCAGGCGACAAGATTCAGTCGCTCGCGAGCGTCCGGCGAAGGTGTCTCAATCTGCGGGTCGGCCTTTTTATTCAGTACCACGCCGAGTTCCGGCACGAGATTGACTGCCAGCCCGGCAAACTCACCGAGATGACGTGAAATATGCGCTTTCCAGCGGGACATTTCTTCCGCTGGCAGCCCAAGAATATGCAAGGTCAGGCTTTTAAACGCCGAGGTAAACACCGAAAACGGCAGCACGGGCGAATGCTTGTCCGCCTTGACCACCGTTAACATCGCTTTTTTGCTACGTAAAAGGTTAAGTGCTGACACCAAAAGTGATGACTTGCCAGAACCCGGCGTGCCGCTGATGGCCACCAGACTGTGCTTACCGCTGCGGCTGACCTCTTCAAAAGCCGTCAACACATCGACAGCCTGAGGATGTTCGGCATACAAGGTCTCGGCCGAAAGCGTCAGCGGAGGTAAGTCCTGCTGCCCGAGCGCAAACGACGTGACGCCGCCATCTGGCATCAGGTTTGACTCGCAGCGTTTCAAATCCGCCATCACGCCCTCGATACTCTGGTAGCGTGATTCAGGGGACTTGGCTAACAACCGCAAGATAATCGAGGACAACACCACCGGAACATCCCTGCGCAACAGGTGAGGCGGGATCGCCTCGGAGGCAATATGATGATGCACCCATTCCGACATGCCGCCTTCCGCATTGCCATAAGGCAACCTGCCGGTGAGCAGTTCATACAGCACGATACCCAGACTGTATAGATCACTGATGCGGCTGACCTGATGCCCCGTGCGAGAGGTGTGCTCGGGTGACATATAGGCCAGGGTTCCTCCGGTGACGGGCATCGGTGCCGGCTGGGAGAGATCCGTTTCCAGCAGTGAAAGCCCAAAGCCGCCAAGCTGAACCTGACCATTGTCTGCAAAGAAAAAATTGGCGGGTTTAATGTCACCGTGCACCAGCCCCTGCAAATGCATCTTCCCAAGCGCATCGCACAGTAAAGCGGCTTTTTGAAAAAACTTTTTGAGATTGCCCGGCGGCATGCGCAGTTGGTCTGCAAGTGTACGATAACGGAAAGGACGGTAGAGCAACGCGTAGCGCCCCTGCCAGGACGAATGACGCAGAGGCCTCACTGACCAGCTCTCAGAGAGTTTCGCACGGAGCGCAAACTCATTTTTCAGCCGCTTCGTCACCTGAGACACGGACTCTTCATTGGCGGCGGTCGCCAGCATGACATTTTCACCGGAGAGCGCGTGCCTGCCAAGCAGCCACTCAATGTTGCCTTCTTGAGCCAGCGAGCGAAATACCACGTCATCACTTAACGTATAGGCAGTTTCATCAGACATGTTCAATGCAAGAAAGAGTGAACTCATGGGCGCGGCGTCCGGGCGGAAATCTCTGCCCGAATATGTTCTAACAGCGCATCAATATCAATAGGCTTACGCATGAAGGTAATGGCACCCAGATTGATGGCGTACCACAGCAAATTATCGTCACCATTGCCTGAAATAATAATGCCAGGCGGGTCCACTAACCGTTCAGTCAGCGCTTTGAACAGGTCGAAACCGGACATCCCTTTGAGTTCGACATCAATAATAAACAGCGCGGCATCTCTGAGCGCTGTGTCATCAGCTAACAGTGCTTCTGCTGAGGCAAAGTCATCTGTCTCGAACCCTTCCGACTGCAGCAAATTGCTCAGGGCACGGCGAACAGAACGGTCATCATCCACAACAATGATGCGCTTCGACAGAGGCATGCTGTATTCCTTAAATTGTTCACCACTCCCTGAGGCCCATCCTTAGGAGGTCTTGTCACCCGATGCCGGTGGCTTATCAATGGTTCTTGGCGGGTACTCGTGACAGAACCACGAGATATGCATGCGCTCACGTTTCATCAGCCGTTTGCACACCGGGATAAGGTGTTCGCCGATTTGCATGCCCAATAACCCCAGCAGCGCGATAATGGGGGGCGCCGGTGAGCTGACATCCATCACGGCGTACAGTAAGCCGATGAGTATGCCTGCCACCAGGGATAAAATATAGGATTTCAGCATGATCATCCCACCCGCTTAGCGTGCAGTGATGTGACGGGATAAGGCACATCGGCGGTGACTGGCTTCTCATCGAGCACAGGAATAAATGCCGTGGAATCACGATGCAGCAGTTTTGCCCCCAATGTGCTGCCAATCACCATGCCTAACAGACCGATGAGTGCAACCGCTGGCGGGGCGGGTGACCGGACCTTGATCAAGGCGTAGATCAGGCCCGCCAGCGTCCCTGCCCCCAGAGATATCAGTAAAGGACTCATGCGTTCCCCTTTTACGAGGCTGGTCAGCCAGGGGCTGACCAGCGAAGCTAATTAGCGAACCGGTGCGGGAACAGGGGCCAGGGTGCGGTGTTCACTCTTCTGACGCGAAGGGGCTTTATGCACCATGGTGTAGGCGTAATCCACGCCAATGCCGTAAGCACCGGAGTGCTCTTTGGCAATGTCCATCACGGCGGTGTAAGTGTCTTTGTGCGCCCAGTCACGTTGCCACTCCAGCATCACCTGCTGCCAGGTCACCGGAATCACGCCTGCCTGGATCATGCGCTGCATGGCATAGTCGTGGGCTTCTTTCGTGGTGCCACCTGATGCATCCGCCACCATGTAAATTTCATAGTCACCTTCCAGCATCGCGCACAGCGCGAAGGTGTTGTTACAGACTTCTGTCCACAGACCTGACACCACCACTTTTTTCTTGCCGTTAGCTTTCAATGCATCGCGTACTTTCTGGTCATCCCATGAGTTCATTGAAGTGCGCTCAAGAATGTCCTGACCCGGGAAAACGTCCAGTAACTCCGGGAACGTGTTACCCGAGAAGCTTTCGGTCTCAACGGTGGTCAGTACGGTTGGGATGTTGAAAACTTTGGCCGCTTTTGCCAACGCCACCACGTTGTTTTTCAGTACCTGACGGTCAATTGACTGCACGCCAAACGCCATCTGTGGCTGCTGGTCGATGAAGATGATCTGGCAGTTCTGCGGCGTCAGTACTTCAAGTTTACTAGAGGTCATGTATTTGCCCATTGAGGTTAGTGTTGTTGAGTTGGATGAAAATTAACGGCGGAAAGCGAACAGACGGGCCATCAGGGCAGATGACAACGGAAGACTGGCTGCTGCCCAGGGTGACTGTCTGAGCGCAGTGTAGGGAGGCTTTTTTTTCTAAACTATTATCTCTAGGTATAACTATACGAAGGTATACCTATCCCTTTGTATAACTAGACGCTCTCCTGACCACCTGAACATAATCCCGCCAATTACATATTCTGCGCAGCTGCAGGACAACTCTTTCAGGAGGTTTTATGGTGACGTTAGGTAAGGCAGACATCATTCTGACGCACGGTCGCTTTCACACCGTCGATCGCAGCAATCCGATTGCCGAGGCCGTGGCCATTCGCGATGGCAAGTTTTTAGAGGTCGGGAGCCTGGCCGATGTGATGCAACATCACTGCGAAGGCACCAAGGTCATTGATTTGAAAGGCCATACCGCGATACCTGGCCTGAACGATTCGCATCTGCACCTTATCCGTGGCGGCCTGAACTACAACCTTGAACTGCGCTGGGAAGGGGTGCCTTCCGTGGTTGACGCGCTGCGTATGCTGAAAGAGCAGGCGCTCCGCACCCCCAATCCGCAGTGGGTGCGCGTCGTCGGAGGCTGGACCGAGTTCCAGTTTGCTGAACGTCGTATGCCGACCCTGGATGAGATCAACGAAGCGGCGCCAGATACCCCTGTCTTTGTGCTGCACCTCTACGATCGTGCTCTGTTGAACCGTGCGGCACTCAAAGTCGTTGGCTACACCAAAGACACCCCCAACCCACCGGGCGGTGAAATTCAGCGTGACAGCAACGGCAACCCGACCGGTATGTTAATTGCCCGCCCTAATGCCATGATCCTCTACGCCACCCTCGCCAAGGGACCGAAGTTGCCCCTGGAGCAGCAGGTCAACTCCACGCGTCAGTTTATGCGTGAACTGAACCGACTGGGCCTCACCAGCGCTATCGATGCCGGTGGCGGTTTCCAGAACTACCCGGAAGACTATGAAGTGATCGCCGAATTGCATGAGAAGAAGCAAATGACGATCCGCATCGCCTATAACCTTTTCACGCAGCGTCCTGGCCATGAGCTGGAAGATTTCGAGAAATGGACCGACATGCTGACCCCAGGCCAGGGTAGCGATTACTTCCGACATAACGGTGCCGGCGAAATGCTGGTGTTCTCAGCCGCTGACTTCGAAGATTTCCTTGAACCGCGCCCGGACCTGGCGCCTGGCATGGAAGATGAACTGGAACGTGTGGTGCGCCATCTGGTTGAGCACCGCTGGCCGTTCCGCCTGCACGCCACCTACGATGAGTCCATCAGCCGCATGCTCGACGTGTTCGAAAAAGTGAACCGCGACATTCCTTTCAACGGCCTGCACTGGTTCTTCGACCATGCGGAAACGGTGACGCAACGTAATATTGACCGTATCAAAGAGCTGGGCGGCGGCATCGCGGTACAGCATCGTATGGCCTTCCAGGGGGAATACTTCGCGGAACGTTACGGTATTGAAGCCACACGCCATACCCCGCCGGTGGCACGCATGCTGGAAACTGGCGTGCCCGTTGGTCTGGGAACCGATGCGACACGCGTTGCCAGCTATAACCCATGGACCGCGCTTTACTGGCTGGTCTCCGGTCGCACGGTAGGCGGTATGCAAATGTATGACGTTAACGCCCGTCTCGACCGTGAAACCGCGCTGATGCTGTGGACCCAGGGCAGTGCCTGGTTCTCCAGTGAACAGGGGAAAAAAGGTCAGATCAAAGCCGGACAGCTGGCAGATATGGTGGTGCTGAGCAAGGATTACTTCAGCGTACCGGAAGAGGAGATCAAAGGGATCGAATCGGTTCTGACCGTGGTGGACGGCAATATCGTTTATGCCGCCGGCTCGTTCCATTCAGAAGCGCCGCCGTCGATTCCGGTGCTGCCAGAGTGGTCACCGGTGGTGAACGTGCCGGGGCACTACCGCAGCGCACCGCCAACCGCCCAGACGCGCGTTGGCATGCAGCAGATGCCGCACCAGTGCAGCGGGCCGTGTGGCGTACACAACCACGCGCATGACATGGCACGCGGCGCTAACCTGCCGGTGTCAGAAGAGAACGCCTTCTGGGGCGCGCTCGGCTGCAGTTGCTTCGCGTTCTGATCATCATGACGACACTTCTCTCTCAGCCGCCCCGCGTGAATGCGGGGCTGTTCTTCCTGCGCCTGACAGGCTGCCTGCTGTTACTGCACGTACACGGGCTGCCCAAGGTGTTTCATTTCAGCGAAGAACTGACACGCATCGAAGATCCTTTTGGCCTCGGTCCTTATATGAGCCTGTTGCCTGCGATTTTTGCCGAGGTCATCTGCCCGATCTTTATCCTGCTGGGCGTCTTCACCCGCCTGGCGTGCCTGCCCATCATCGGCGTGCTGCTGGTGGCCATGGTGTTTGTCCATCCCGACTGGAGTATTGCAGAGGGCCAGTTTGGCTGGCTGCTGCTGATCATCTTCATCACCCTGGCCATTACCGGCCCGGGTACGTGGCGAATCGCGAAACAGCAGGGAGTCAGACATGGCACAGGTTAACGACATCCACGACGTCACTCAGGAAGAAGATGTCATCGCGACGCCTGTCGCCGCGACCGGGACGGTTGCCTCCCCCTGGCAACCGTTGAGCCAGCCGGTTTTCCGCATGCTGTGGATTGCCACGGTGGTCTCCAACATCGGCTCATGGATGAATGACGTTGGCGTCAACTGGACCATGCTGACCCTCAGCGCCGACCCGCTCAATGTCGCGCTGGTGCAGGCCGCGAGCAGTTTACCGATGTTTCTGTTCGCACTGCCGTCCGGCGTGCTGGCGGATATTATCGATCGCCGCAAGTACCTGCTGTTCTCGCAGCTCTGGGTTTTCATCGCTGCCGCAGGCCTGACCGTACTGTCCTTTACCGGGCACGTGACCCCTATAGTCTTGCTGATTGCCGCTTTCCTGATGAGCGCGGGGGCGGCCATGAGCTCACCGCCGTTCCAGGCCATCGTGCCGGATTTGGTGAAGAAAAATGAACTCAGCTCTGCCATTGCGCTGAATTCGTTGGGCATCAATATCAGCCGTGCCATTGGTCCGGCACTGGGAGGGTTAATTCTTTCGTTTGCCGGCCCCTGGATGGTCTTTCTGCTGAACGCGCTTTCGGTGCTGGGCGTGGCCTGGGTGCTTTATCGCTGGAAAGAGGCGCCCAGTATTCAGCGCCTGCCACCTGAGCACTTCTTTTCGGCCGTCAGAGCGGGCATCCGCTATGTGCACGCCGCACCGGTACTGCGCAATGTGCTGGTCAGGACCGTCGCCTTCTTTGTTTTCGGCAGCGCGGGCTGGGCGCTACTGCCGCTGGTTGCCCGGCGCGAACTGGGGCTGGGGCCAGGCGGCTACGGCATTATGCTCGCGTTTATTGGCGTCGGTGCCATCTGCGGGGCCGTGCTGCTGCCGCGCTTGCGTAAACGCTTCAACCCGGATCGGCTGATGGTGTTGGCCAGTCTGCTGTTTGCCGCAACCCTGCTGGCATTAGCGTTTGTGCGCCACTTCTGGCTGCTCAATATCTGCGAGTTTTTCACTGGCTTCGCCTGGATTGCCGTGCTCTCCACGCTCAACGTGGGTGCACAGCGGAGTGCCGCTAAATGGGTAAAAGCGCGCGCGCTGGCGGTCTATCTGACGGTCTTTTTTGGCTCAATGACGCTGGGCAGCGCCATCTGGGGCCAGCTGGCCTCCCATTACGGCATCCCGGTGTCTCTGTGCGTGGCAACCGTCGGCATGGCGCTGGCCAGCCTGACCGTCTTGCGCTGGCGGCTCGATCAGGACCCGGATCTGAATCTGGATGTCAGCGGGATGCCTGAAACAGCGCCCGCGCTGGAAATTCACCACGATCGCGGCCCCGTTCGCGTCAGTTATGAATACCTGATCAATCTGGAAGATGCCCAGGCTTTTACCCTGTGCATGCAGGACATGCGGCGGGTACGTCGTCGTGGCGGAGCTGATAACTGGGCGGTTTATGAAGACATTCTGCAGCCCGGCATCTTTGTTGAAACCTTCGTGGTGGGTTCGTGGATGGAGCATCTGCGGCAGCTTGAGCGTTACACCATGAACGATCAAAAAATCCAGACCCGAGTTTATGCCTTCCATCGGGGAGAGAACATGCCGCAGGCGCGATATCTGGTCGCACCGGTATAAAAAAACCCATGTTGTTCACTTTAACGCAAGGAAACTGACCATGAGTACAATCAAAACTGCCGATGGCACAAGCCTGTATTACAAAGACTGGGGTAAGGGTAAGCCGGTACTGTTCAGTCACGGCTGGCCACTGGACGGAGATATGTGGGACAACCAGCTTAACTTCCTGGCTGAAAAGGGTTATCGCGTGGTTGCCTTTGACCGTCGCGGTTTCGGTCGTTCGGATCAACCGTGGGAGGGCTATAACTACAATACGTTTGCCTCTGATATCAACGATTTGATCACCCACCTCGATCTCCACGATGTCACCCTGGTCGGCTTCTCGATGGGCGGGGGCGATGTCACACGTTATATCAATAACTACGGCACAAGCCGCGTGGCGGGTCTGGTGCTGCTGGGTGCGGTGACACCGATCTTTGGTCAAGCCGACGACTATCCAGCGGGTGTTGATCTGTCAGTATTTGAGGGCATTCGTCAGGGGCTGCGTAAAGATCGTGCGCAGTTTATCAGTGATTTCGCGGCACCCTTCTATGGCACCAATGCGGGCCAGACCGTCTCTGCAGGCGTATTGGCGCAAACGCTGAACATCGCGCTGCTGGCGTCGTTAAAAGGCACGCTGGATTGCGTGACCGCATTCTCTGAAACCGACTTCCGTCCAGATATGGCCAAAATTGACGTGCCGACGCTGGTGATTCACGGCAGCAATGACCAGGTGGTGCCGTTTGAGACCACCGGGAAACTGGCCGCCGAGATGATTCAGGGCGCCAGACTCAAGGTGTATGACAACGCGCCACATGGCTTTGCCGTGACGCACACTGACGAGTTGAATGCCGACCTGCTGGCATTTCTGCAGTCACTGTAAGCGTTGATCCTAAAACGGTCAGTTCCCTCATGCTGACCGTCATTATTCACTCAGACTGCTCTCAGCGAACTTCTCAAGTGCCGGGCCATCGAGGCGATAGCGCACCCACTCGTTTAAGGGCAGCGCATCGATACTTTGATAAAACTCCTGGGCCGGTTGATCCCAGCTCAGCGCACTCCACTCAATCCTGCCACATTGTCGTTTGACGGCTTCCTGAGCAATGAATTTGAGCAGCGCTTTGCCCACGCCCAAACCACGATAATCCGGCGAAAAGTAGAGATCTTCCATGTAAATCCCCCGACGCCCCAGCCAGGCGGAGTAACTGTTGGTGATGACCGCGTAACCCGCGACAGCACCGTTAATTTCGCATAGATAGGCTTCAGTGTGGCTTTCGGGGCCGAACAACATGTTCCTGATGACCTCAGCGCTGGTTAAGGAATCCTGCAAACCGTGTTTGTAAACAGACAGCTCAGCAATCATGTTGTAGATCGCTTCAGCATCATCAGAACAGGCTAAACGAACGGTCATATGCATAAAAAGATTCTTTAATTCAAGGAATTGAAGATTCAGATGATAGAGGGTAATGTTGAATGAATGAATTGCAATAAAATCAACATTAGGTGAATTTCATGCATCATGTGTTGCGTAGGCTGGATCTCAATCTGTTACCGGTTTTTGACGCTGTCTTCAGGCATCGCTCGGTCAGGCTGGCCGCGATCGAGCTTTCTCTCAGTACCTCAGCACTCAGCCACGCCTTGAGCCGGTTACGGGAATTTCTCAAAGACCCGCTCTTTTACCGTGACGGACACAAGATGTGCCCCAGTGTTTATGCCTGCCAACTTGCCCCCTTTATTGCCGACACACTGGCTTCACTGAACAAACACCTCTGCCCGGCTGAACCCTTCAATCCTTTACTCAACAGTGATTGCTTTAAGATTGCGGTGACGGATTATACGGCATTCTGCGTTTTACCCGGTTTGATGCATGAACTGGCAAACGCAGCCCCCCACCTGAGCTTTGAGCTGTGTCATCTACCGCACAATCCGGGCCTGACAGAGCTGCTGGCGGGTGAGGTTGATCTGGCATTAAGCTTCAGCGAGCCGGGTGATGAGAAACATCCCGACATGGAAGAGACAGAATTATTCAGTGATGAATTTGTCGTGATAAGCAACCTGAGCAGAACCTGCCTGTCGCTGGATGATTACTTATCGGCAGGTCACTTGGTGGTGACGCCTTGGAATGAAAAGCAAGGCCTGCTGGATTCTCACCTTGAACGACTGGGGCTAAAACGGAAAACCGTGATTAAAACCCCGTCAATGCTCAGCTCTCCTTTTATTGTGGCCGAGAGTGAACTGCTGATGGCCATACCGTCATTTGTCGCGCAACAATTTTGTACGACGACAAATGTCAGGCGTTTTAAACTGCCGTTTAAGGCCCCGCGTTTCACCGTGAAAATCTATACTCACAAACGCAGCGGCAAACGCGAAGCCACTGACTGGCTTAAATCGGTGATGGTGGCGAGGTTTCAGCATCATTGAAATTATGTCGGGGGGATATGTAATTCACAGCCTTATTCTCATACCCCTACCAGAATACCCATTTAACGGCAGACTTATCCCGCACGATGCAGGTTTGTCCGCCGAAATTTTGTGATCCAAGCCGGTGTGAGTTGCTTTAGGGTCTGTTGCTGTTTCAATGAGTCAGTTGGTAAAAAGGCACTCGGCGGGTTGTCCCGGTCAGCGTATCGAATACATCGGTTTCTGCTGTGGCGATTTTCATACCGGATTTTCTCAATCTCTGCACTTCAGCGGCAATGCGCTGGAGCCCAAACCAGAAAAGCCCATCCAGAGCCGTCACCGGTAATCCCGACTCCAGCGCAAGTTTAAGACGTTCACGCGGTGCTTTAAGTTCTTTAGCGATTTGCTGATAAGGCGCAGCGCTTCCCCCTGTCGTATCCACCCGACGGATCCGGGTCGAAAGACGGTACTGGAACGTGTCCGGAATGTGGCTCAGATCGCTGTTTAAAGTGTAAACACATCCAAAACGCTTGCCGTTTAGCAGCACATCCTTTTGCTGGATGGGAAGTTCTTCACGCAGTCGGGCGATCAGTTGCGGTGCGCGGATAAGCAGTAATCTGAAGGGAAGTTCAAAACTGGAGACATAATCAACATTGAGTAAGGCGATCCGCAGTCGTTCCTCGGAATCAGCATGGCACTGGTGGCATTTTTCGAGCACGTCCTGCCACTGCTTAACCAGTCTGGCTGGCTCAGCCATTTCCGTAAAACTGTATTTCTCAATGTGATAATCGATTTTCCCGCTCAACCTGTGCACCCTTTTGATTACGCTTCACAAACTGCTGCATCTTTCACCCGAATCTGAATATACCCGATCAGAAGATGTCGGGCGAATATCGGGTGTAACGGAGTGAGTTCATCGACTGTGCGCAAGAGGGGATGCCGCGCGGGGTTTTGGTGCTGATGGCCGCGAATCTCTCTGGCGTAAATGTGCTGGGCTTTGCCACGACCAGGAAGACAGCCAAATCACCCGTTCGGCGATATGTCTGACGACTTTGCTGTCGAGGGTAATACTGCCGTTTTGGATCGGTGTTAACAGCGTAATTAGAGACGTTGAAGAGAAAAACCCGGCATCAACACCGCATATCTTTCGGTGCAAAACCGTATTTCTTGCGGAAGGCGACCGAGAAATGTGCGGGAGAATACCCCACCTTGTAAGCGACAGAAGAGACGCTGGCTTCACCGGTTGAGAGCATGCGCCACGCGGTTTCCAGGCGTAACGTTTGCAAATAACCGTAGATGCTTTGGTTAAACAGCCTCCTGAAACCTGCCGTGAGTTTGCGCGTGTTGAGGCCGACTTCGACGCTGAGATCGCTGATGGACGGTGGGGAAGCGATGCGATCGGCGAGTAACGCTTTTACTTCGTGTAACCGGCTGATATCGCGGGTGCTCAAACGCAGCGATGAGGGCTGCGGATGTGCATTTTCACTGCCGAGGCTGTCCAGCGTGTGGGCAACAATCTCTAATGCCTTACCGGTCATATAGAGCTGACGCGCCACCCCCTGCAACGGATGAGTGAAAAGTTGCGCACGCAGGCCAGACAGAGATTTCGGTGCGGCCTGAATGCGCATCCCCGGTTTGGCCGACAGATCCAGATGCAGGCCCACAGCCAGTTTGTCTACCGCGTCGGCACAAAGGTGCTGAGTGAGGGAGTGGGTAGAGATATTCACCGCGGTGTAGCGCAGGCCCTCACCCGGAAGTAAACACTGGCTGGCTTCGGCCTGGTCCTGACTCCAGACCGCACACAAAGCGGGACCTTTAATATGACGCTCGGGTTGCTGTGGAAAGCGGCATAAGAGCTCTCCACTTTCAATGATGATCACCTTAAGGCCGATAAAGAGTGGCTCGTCCTGCCAGATGGCGCGCTGAGGGGAAATCGTCCCGCTGGTTAAGGCGATCTCACCGCGTAATAGCATCTGCACCTCCTGCTCTGCAACGTCCCCCACACTGCCTTTGTCCGCAATCTGCTTCTGAGCCACCGCCCACCTCAATCGATATTGATAATCATTATCAATTTAAGCAGTGCGAGAGGCTTTGTCTACTGCATTGTAGGGACGAACCTAAATTAACGCGTCTAAGAGTCCAATAACCTATTCCCCCTGATTCTGTAAGTTCATAGGCCTTGCAACCTAAAGCATGAGTCCCGCCACCTAAAGTGTTGCCGATTGTCCGCTCCCCTTCCCACTGACACACTTTTAGCCGGCAAAAAAGTCAATTCTTATGTGGAGAAGACCTTGGAAAACAATAATAAAAACGGGGCGATTTGGACCGCCTCGCTCACCTGTCTGGCCCTGCTGGTTCATGCCAATGGTGCGCTGGCAGAGGAGACCTTAAACGTCACAGCAGACAGCAAAACCGCGCCAGAGAAAGGCTACGTCGCCCAGACCAGCAGCACCGCGAGCCGCACTAATCCGTCGGTGCTGGCCACGCCGCAGTCGGTTTCCGTGATCACGCGTGATGAAATGGACGATCGCAACGTACAAAGCACTACCCAGGCACTGCAATATTCACCGGGTGTGTTTGCCTCTACTTCCGCCATCTCATCCCGTTTTGATTACTTCAGCATTCGCGGCTTTGATGCCACGCTGAACGGGACCTTGCTGGATGGTTTGCGCTCCACGACCCAGCAATCCTACGTGCGCTATGAACCTTATGGCTTAGAGCAACTCGACGTCCTGCACGGCCCCAACGGCTTCCTGTACGGCGCAGGCTCGCCTGGCGG
Organism: Pantoea sp. CFCC18177; assembly: GCF_059412425.1. Taxonomy (NCBI): domain Bacteria; kingdom Pseudomonadati; phylum Pseudomonadota; class Gammaproteobacteria; order Enterobacterales; family Erwiniaceae; genus Pantoea; species Pantoea sp. CFCC18177. Next base: position 215,372 of record NZ_JBNBPL010000008.1, on the reverse strand, counting down.
CATCGTTAACGCCATCAGTAAACACCCGACGGTGAATGCCCAGCATGAAGTGGCGATTCAAACCGGTAGCCATGGCCGCATGCAGGGCCAGTTCGACACCTCAGGGCCGCTAAATGATGATAAAACGCTGCTCTACCGTGTAGTGGGCGTGGCGCGTGACAGCAACACGCAGTTCGATAATGTCCCGGATGATACCCTGTATCTCGCACCGTCATTGACCTGGCGTCCGGATGCGGACACCACCCTGACGATCTTGTCGTCGGTCAGCCGTAACAAATTTGGCCCGCCGCGCGCGTTTCTGCCGCTGTATGGCACGCTGCTGACCAACCCCAATGGCCTGGTTAACCGCAACAGTTATCTTGATGGCACCAACCTGGATAACCATATGACCCAAACCAATCTGGGTTATGAACTGGATCACCATTTTGCCGATCGCTGGACATTCCACTCCGCCAGTCGCTACACCGAATCCGATCTGATGACGCAAACCCTTTCCGGCACCTCGCTGGCGGCGGATATGCGTACCCTGAACCGCGTCGCCTATGAGTTTGGTATCAAAGGCAAAGTGTTCGCCACCGATAACAATCTGAAAACCGAATGGGATGCCGGTCCGGTTCACGGCTCCAGCGTGGCGGGCGTGTCATTCCGCCATACCGGCGAGGACTATTACCTGAACTACGGCCGGGCCAGCAGCATCGATATTTACCAGCCCACCGGCAATGGCCGTTTCCCGTCAACCTCGCCGTATACCAGTACCCAGCAGAACGCCAATGAGACTGGCGTCTATCTCTCTAACAGTCTCGCCCTGTTCCAGCACCTCAACCTGGATCTCTCTGCGCGTCAGGACTGGGCGGCGGTGAATACCAAAAACCGACTCAACGACAGTTACACCTCGCAAGATGACAATCACTTCACCTGGCGCGCGGGGCTGAGCTGGATCACCGACATCGGCGTCGCGCCTTACGTCAGCTATGCCACCTCTTTTGCGCCGGTGCTTGGCACCAACTTCTATGGCGAAGCCTATAAACCCACCACCGGCAAACAGTGGGAAGTGGGGGTGAAATACCAGCCAGAGCAATTTGATGCGCTGTTCACCCTGGCCTGGTTCAATCTGCAGCAAGATAACGTGCAGACCACCGATCCCGACAACGCCCTGAACAAGGTGCAAACCGGCCAGGTCACCTCCAAAGGTATCGAAGCCTCGGCGACGGCCAACCTGACCGACCAGTGGAAGTTGATTGCCAGCTACAGCTGGAATGACCTCGAAACCACCAAAAGCAGCACCGCAGGGGCACAAGGTAAAACCCCAACCGCGATGCCAGAACAGATGGCGTCATTATGGAGCAACTACACCGTCGCCAGCGGCCCACTGGCCTCACTTGGGCTGGGTGCGGGCGTACGCTATGTCGGCTCGACCTGGGCTGATACCAACAACACCATCAAGGTGCCGGATTACACTCTGGTGGATGCGTCGATTCGCTACGACCTGGGCCAGATCAACAGCCATCTCAACGGGCTGAATGTGGCGCTGAATGCCAACAACCTGTTCAACAAGCACTACTGGGTCAGTTGCTCAACCACCAGCTGCACCACCGGTTATGACCGCTCGCTGAGCGCCACGCTGTCCTATCGCTGGTAAGTTATGGAGAACCCGATAATGAAGAAATCGCTACTGCTCTCTTTGCTCTGTGTGTTCAGCCTGCTGTTTGGCGCGCCGTCGGCCTGGTCATCCATCACCGTCACGGACATGTTACAACGCAAAGTGACCTTACCCGGCCCCGCGCAACGTATCGTGTTGGGCGAAAGTCGCCACATCATCACGCTGGCCCTGCTGGAGAAAGATCCCATCCACAATCTGGTGGGCTGGGGGGATGACCTGCAGCGCTACTCTCCCGCCACCTGGGAGGCGATCAAAAAGCAGTATCCCGCCGCCAGCAACATTCCGGTTTTAGGCACCATGAACAGCGGCACTTTTTCCATGGAAGCCACCATCGCCGCCAAACCCGATCTGGTGATCTTCACGCTGTATGGCCCCATTCCGCCCGACCTGGCGGCACTGGATGCGGCACATATTCCCTATGTGTTTGTGGATTTCTTCCGTAAGCCGCTGGTGAATACCGTGCCGAGCCTGACGCTGCTGGGCCAGGTGTTAGGTCAGGAGAAACAGGCCGACCAGGTGATTGCGTTCTGGCAGCAGCACATGGAAGAGGTAAAAAAACGCTTAGCAACAGTGGCAGATCGCCCTTCGGTGTTCTTCCATTTGAATCCCGGCAAAGGGGACTGCTGCTTCACTTCTGGTCCCGGCAACATGAGTGATTTTATCGCTGCCGCAGGCGGGCATAACATCGGTGCCGATAAGCTGAGCGCGCCGATTGGCAAACTCAATCCGGAGTATATGCTGTCGCGCAATCCTGATTTTTACCTGATGGGGGGCGGTTCCGCCGTCAGCCGTGACGGGTTGCAGATTGGCACCGGGGCAACACCGCAGCAGGTGGCCGCTAGCAGCCAGCGTCTGTTACAGGCCGCGCAGATCGCCCAGTTACCGGCGGTGAAAGCGAGCCATGCGGGCGGCGTCTGGCTGTTCTTTTTCGACAGCCCGCTCTACTTCGTGGGGATTGAGGCCATGGCGAAGATGTTCCACCCCACGCTGTTTGCCGACGTCGATCCCGATGCCACTTTGCAGACGGTGAAGCGTCAGTGGCTGTCCGTACCGCTGCAGGGAACCTTCTGGACGGCGTTGCCGGAGCACTAAGGAAACAGGCAGCGCGGCCTGCCGCGCTGCTTCTCAGGAGCCGTAAAATGAAAGCGCCGTTAAGCCATAACACCTCTCAATTATTCCCCTCTCTCTCGCTCAATTTGTTGTCAGGTGTGGTCATCACCGGCAGCTATCTGTTTCAGGCGCTGTTATTCACGCGGCTGATCATGGCATCCCCCTCCGCCACCGCGTCTGATCTCACCCTTTTTATCGTGCTGTTAGTGGGAAATGTGCTGCTCAGAGCGGTGATGGTGGGATTACGTAGCCTGCAAAATGAGCAACTGGCCGCCAGTATTCGCGGGACACTGCGCGGTCAGCTTTTCCATCCCCTGCTGGCGCCGGGCTATGGCGTGATGCAGCAGCATGACGCCGCCGCGTTGCGGGCAACGGTGATCGAGGGCGTCGAAGTGATGGAGGGTTATTACAGCCGCTATCTGCCCGCCGTGCTGTTCGCGGTGGCAAGCAGCGTGCTGACGGTGGCGCTGCTGATAAGTTTTGACGGACTTTCCGGCTTGCTTCTGCTGGTTTCCATGGTGCTGTGCCCGACGATTGACCATCTCTTTATGTGCCACCAACGCCACCACATCGTCGGGGTGTTCGCGGCCATGCAACAATTTGCGACAGAGTTGATGGATGCGCTACGCGGGATGCTCACGCTGAAAGCCTGCAACGCCGTACCCCGCTTTCGTGCACGCCTCGCCTCGCACGCCGCATCGCTGCGTCATGAATCCATGTCGACGTTGCGCGTCACTATGATGCGAGGCGGCATCACGCGTCTGATCGCGCTGTTGAGCAGCAGTGGTTTGCTGATCCTCAACGCCTGGCGGGCAGCGGAAGGTCACCTCGATGCTGGCATTCTGATTCTGACGTTGTTTATCTGCTGGGAAGCGTTTCGTCCCATCCTGCAACTGGAAACCGTTATCCATACGCTGTGGGCGGCACAGGAGATGCGCCCGGCGATCCAGGCGCTGGCGGCATCCCCGCTGGTGATAAACGATCCTGAGTCACCTCAACCTCTGCCGGACAGCCACACGCTGCATTTTTCCCACGTTACCTTTCGCTGGCCCGGCCAGAACGCACCGCTTTTCCAAGATTTGTCGTTTTCCATTAAGGAGAAGTGCCATACCGCCTTTATTGGCCCTTCAGGATCGGGGAAAAGTTCGCTCATCCAGTTAATCACCCGCTTTGTCAGCCCGGAAAAGGGCACGATTTTGCTGGGAGATCAGCCCATCAATCATCTTTCGATTGCCGCACTGCGCAGCCGCATCAGTTGGGTATCACAGCAGGTGTTTCTGATTGACGGCACCCTGGCCGAAAATCTTCGCCTCGCCAATCCAGACGCCAGCGAGCAGGCGTTATGGCGCGCGTTACAACAGGCGCAACTGGCGGAATGGGTGCAGGGTTTGCCACAGCAGCTCAATACCCTGATTGGCGAGAATGGTGGCTTGATGTCAGGCGGCCAGCGCCAGCGCCTCGCCATCGCACGCGCGCTGTTAAAACAGTCACCAATTCTCATCCTCGATGAGGTCACGTCGAATCTTGATGTTGCCAACGAAGCCGCGCTGGCAGCGATGTTCACTGCCCTGCAGGGCAAATGTACCTTGATCAGCATCGCCCATCGCCTGGAGACGGTGGCGCAGGCCGATCACCTTGTGGTGCTGCAGGACGGCAAAATTCTGGAGCAAGGCTCACCGCTGCAGTTGAGTCGTTCACAAGGGTATTACGCTTCACGCCTGCATAAGGACGTTACACCATGAACCTTCCCTCTGAGCGTCAGGTTTCGCTTTGGCGCGCGCTGATGTCGCCGTTGCAAAAGCATCGGCTGCAGCTGTTACTGACCCTGCTTGCCGGTGTGCTGGCGCAGGCCGCCACACTGGTGTGCACTCTGATGACCGGCTGGCTCTGTACACGCGTATTGGCCGGAGATTCCCCCCACGCACTGCTGTTCCCGGCGGGGGTTATTGCGCTAAGCGTGGTGGTGATGTCGCTGGCCCGCTGGGCGCTGGCCTGGTTGTCTCATGATCTGGCCTTTGCGCTGATTGAGACGCTGCAAATGGGGATTTTTGACGGTCTGGCGCGCGCCACGCCGGGTCGAACTGGTCAGCAACGTCTGGGCGATATTGCCGCCACTGCCACCAGTGATGCGGAACTGATGGAACGGTTTTACGCCCATCTGTTGATTGATTACCTCACCGCATTCCTGATGCCCTGTCTCGCTATTATTGCTTTGCTGGTGGTCGCACCGATGTTGTGTTTGATACTGCTGCCCTGCATCGTCCTGCTCATGCTGGCACCGCTGCTCACCTCGCGTCGTGCTAAACAGCAGGGCCGGAAGGTAGCGGAGAAGAAAAGCATACTTAACACTCATATTGTTGAATTGGTGCAGGGCTGGCGGGATATCCAGATGTTTGGTGCTGAAGGCCGCTATCGCGCCACGCTGCAACAGGCGAACCGACAATTGACCCAGGCGCAGCGCCGTTACGGCGCCAGAAGCGGGCTGGAACAGGCGTTGCTGGACGGACTGGTGGCGCTGTCATTGATTGTCATGCTGCTGGCGAGTTATCCACTTTTTGCCTTTTCAGGACGGCCCTCTGCCTGGATGCCGTTTATCGTGAGCATCGCGGCGGCGGCGATATTCCCCTTGTCAGACATCCTGCATGCGGGTGGACAGTGGGGCGCGTTGAAAGCCAGTGCCGAACGCATCTTCACCCTGCAACATTTACAGGATAGCGTCGAGGATCATCCTGCCAACACCTTGCCTCAAGGCCACCGCATCGCATTCGAGGGGGTCAGTTTTAGCTACCCCAATAGCAGTGAAAAAGTGCTCGATGACATCAATTTGGTGATCGAACCGGGGGAAAAAGTTGCCCTGGCAGGCCCATCGGGCAGCGGTAAAACCACCCTCGCCTGCTTGCTGCTGCGTTTTTACGATCCCGATGCCGGGCAGATCTTCCTGGGGGAAACCAACATTGCAGCACTGAGTCTGGAGACGTTGCGGGGGCATATTGCCTGGGCCTCGCAAGAGAGTTGGCTGTTTCATGACACGCTGGAGAACAATATCCGGCTCGGCTTTCCAGGCGCAACCCTGGCACAGGTTAAACAAGCTGCACAGTTAGCGCGCGCGGATGCGTTTATCCGTGAACTGCCGCAGGGATATCAAACGATCTGTTTGAATGGCGGAGAGAACTTTTCCGGTGGGCAGCGCCAACGTATTGCTCTGGCACGCGCGCTGGTGAGCCAGGCTCCGGTTATCCTGCTGGATGAGACATCGGCAGGGCTGGACAGCGAAAACGAGCGATTGATCCTCGAAGCGTTAACCACGTTACCGGCCGATCGCACGATGATTATGATCGCCCATCGCCTCCCGATACTGGCAAGTGCCGACCGGGTGATCACCCTTGATAAAGGGCGTATCACCTCGTGGGGTGAAGCATCCCTGCCGCAATAAGCCTGATACCTTATGCGCCGAATCCCCCGTCGATGGTAAGCGCTGTGCCAGTCACCATGCTGGCTTCTGGCCCCGCCACCCAAAACACCATGCCAGCCACTTCGCTGGCATGGGCGTGACGCTTAATCGCCATCAGACTGTGCAGGGTTTCATTCATTGGCCCATCGGCTGGGTTCATATCGGTATCGGTGGGGCCAGGTTGAATCACATTCACCGTAATACCGCGATCGCCAAAGTCCCGCGCGAGCCCTTTCGCCACACCTTGCAGTGCGGCTTTACTCGCGCCATAAGCCGTCAGGCCCGGCATCGGAATGCGGTCGGCGTTCACCGAACCGATGAGAATAATGCGTCCGCCCGCGTTCATCTTGCGTGCCGCTTCCACCGCAGCAAAATAAGGCGCGTGGATGTTGACGACAAACATCTTGTCGATTTCATCGGCGTCGATGGCGAGGGGATCGCCGACACTCAGCAGCCCCGCGTTGAACACCAGAATATCCAGCGCCCCCACCCCAGCGATGGTTGCCACCAGGGCGTGACGGTCGGCCACATCCAGTTTCAGTGCCTGGCTGTGGGTTTGTTGGGCAAGCGCCTCGGCTTTCTGCTGTGAGGAGGCGTAGGTAAAGATGACGTCATCACCCTGCTCAGCAAAGCGGCGCACAATAGCTTCGCCAATGCCGCGGCTGCCGCCGAGGATCAACACCTTTCTTGACACTGTGGGTTTTAGTTCGACGTTCATTATGGATACCTCATGGAGGGTGGATGGGTGCCGATCGCTTGAGCGCTGTTGGGGCGCCATAAATGGCGCCGCTACAGAAGTATTGCGCGGTTTTGGTGGGGTGCACATTTGTGCGCACAAATGGCGATCCTAAAGCAGCGTGGCGCGGCTTTCGTTGGATGCGCATTAGTGCGCACCGGCTTGGGTTACACTGTATTCGTCCACCAACGGTCATCACGGCGACGGGCGGCCTGGAGGCCACTCCCTACCAGAGCTTTACGACAACTTCGCCAAAGAAGCCTCTAAGCGCTGGCACGCCTCCGCCAGCAGACCATCTTCTACCGCATAAGCGATACGCAGATAACCCGGTGTACCAAACGCCGAGCCGTGCAGCAGCGCCACCTGGGCATCCTGTAACAGCCAGCTGGCGACGGCTTTATCATCGGTCAGTACCTCACCTTCCGGCGTGGTGCGCCCAATCAGCGCGTTGCAGTTAGCAAAGATATAAAACGCGCCCTGCGGTGCGCTGGCGCTCAAGCCATTGCTGGCGGCGATTGTCTTCAGCACCTGCTGGCGACGGCGATCGAGCACGGCAATCCACTCCGCCAAAAATTCTGCCGGCTGCTGTAACGCCACCACCGCTGCCGCCTGCGATATGCTGCTGGGGTTGGAGGTGCTCTGCGATTGTAAGATCTGCATGGCGTTGATCAGCCACGCCGGGCCCGCCGCGTAACCCAGTCGCCAGCCGGTCATGGCGTGACTCTTGGAGACACCGTTGATGGTCAGGGTGCGCTCGGCAAGCTGTGGTGCCACCTGCGCAAAGGTGCTGAACGGCGTGTTGTCGTAACGCAGCGGTTCGTAGATATCGTCCGCCATAATCAACACTTGGGGATGATCGGACAGCACATCGGCCAGCGCCTGTAACTCTTGCGCGCTGTAAATAGCCCCGGTGGGGTTGCCCGGTGAGTTGAGGATCACCCAACGCGTGGCGGGCGTCAGCGCCGCCGCCAAATCCTGCGGTTGCAGCTTCCAGCCTTGCTGCTCGTGGCACGGCACGATGACCGGCTCCCCTTCGGCCAGCGTCACCATATCGGGATAGGAAACCCAGTATGGCGCGGGGATGACCACTTCCTGTCCGGCGTCCAGCGTGGCGAGCAGTGCGTTGAAGATCAACTGCTTGGCTCCACTGCCCGCAATGATCTCCAGTGGAGTGAAACTCAGCTGATTGTCACGCGCGAACTTATTGGCAATCGCCTGTTTCAGTTCGCGGGTGCCAGATACTGCGGTGTATTTGGTCTGCTGCTGCACGATGGCAGCAATCCCGGCGTAGCTGATATTGGCGGGCGTGGCGAAATCCAGTTCCCCTTCACCCAGGTTGATCACGGCATTGCCTGCCGCTTCTAAGGCGCGCACCTGGTCGGAAATGGTGGCGGTGGGTGACGGGCGAACACGCTGCATGCGCCGGGCCAGTTGCTGACTATTCATAAATCCTCTTTTGTATATATTGTTTCAACTAATACAATTAACCACCCAACAACAGCAGGAAATTTGCCGTGTCACTTCTCTTCATTCTCGATGATGCCCTCAACCCAGCGCAGTTCGGTGTGGCCGCCAGCATGTTGGCGAATCAACAGTCGCTGCCCTTGTGGAGCCTGCGCCCCAGCTTTAGCAGCGATTATCCCGACAGCCATCAGCACGTGGCGGCGGCGGGCTACTGCGTCACCAGCGGACTGTACCTCAGCGATACGCTGCAACAGGAAGTCACCGATGTCAGCCTGCTGCCGTTGCAAGACGCGGTGATCGTGCTGGCGGCAATAGATGCGCCGCGCATTGCTCACCTCAAAGGCGAGCGCCGCGCCAGCCGTGACCTGCCACCGCCGCCCGAGACCGAACCCACGGGCGAGCGCACGCTGCGCATCGGCCTGCTGGGCCGCGAGCGCGATCAGCGCGACAGCTACCCGGCAAACCTGCTGTCACTGCAGGCGGCGGCGCGACTGCTGGGCGTCGCGCTGGATATCCGCTTGTTGCCTCCTGCTGAACTCTCCGCTGACCTGCATGAGCTGGACGATCTGCACGGCGTGGTGCTGCCGGGCGGTTCGTCGATGGCGGCGGTACTCGGGCAAATCACAGTGGCCAAAGCCACGCTGCAACGCGACATCCCTACTCTCGGGCTGTGCCTTGGCATGCAGAGCATGTGTACGGCGGTGGTGCAGCAAGCCGCTGGCTATGAAAACGTCATGCTTGCCGAAGTGGCACCTGACGCGCCGCTGCACAGCTTTGTGCGCTTTGACGACCTTCGCCATCGCTGCGGCCTGTTTGCCTATCCGGCTGCCGCCCCTTTTGATTCCATGCCCTACAACCATCGCTACTGCTTTAATCCACATCTGCTGCCGCAACTGCTAGCGGGTGGCATCGAGGTTACCGTGCAAACCGACAATATTGTCGAAGCGATTCGCAGCCCCTCGCATCCGTTCTGGCTGGGGGTGCAAGGTCATCCCGAACTGATGTCACGTCCTGATGCCCCACACCCGCTGTTTACCGCCTTCCTGCAAGCGGTGATTAGCGTGACAGCGTAACGCCGGTGCGGCTNAAGGTCATCCCGAACTGATGTCACGTCCTGATGCCCCACACCCGCTGTTTACCGCCTTCCTGCAAGCGGTGATTAGCGTGACAGCGTAACGCCGGTGCGGCTGTCGCTGGCCAGCTGGTGCATCACGCTGGTCAGCGCCGCCAGTGCCGCTTCTGAGATTGGCTTTAACGGGGCGCGCACCGTGCCGCCGTTAAAGCCGCGCAGCGCCATTGCTGCCTTCACAAGCTGGGGCTGACCGTGCTGACGCGCCAGGGTGCGGTAATCAAACCACAGCTGATGCAGGTCACGCGCGGTAGCCGCATCACCCTTTTCCAGTGCCCGGAAGGTTGCCAGAATCAGCTCCGGCAGCGCCCCGCTGTTGGTGGTGCTGATGCCGTCGAAACCGGCCATCATCGGCCCGAGGAAAGCGAGATCTGAGGCGCAGAACAGACGCAGTTTGCCGCGCAGGCGGTTAGCAATCTGGTCAATCGCCGTGGGGTTCAAATCGCCCTGTTTGATACCGACCACGCCAGGAATGTCCGCCAGACGCTCCAGCAGTGCAGGCGACAGCGTGATGCCGATGCCCGGCGCGTTGTAGACCAGAATCCCGGTGCGCGACAGCGGTGCCATCTCCTGAAAATAGGTGAAGATCTGCTCGTCGGTGATTTCACTGACAAACGGCGCGGTGACCATCGGCAAACCACCCAGTTCACCCGCCAGTTCGGTCAGTTCACGCGCTTCACGCGGGTCCGATGCGGCGCTGCACAGCATCACCGCCACGCGCTCCTGTACGCACTCCATCACCTTGGCAAAGAGTTCACGGCGTTCCGCCAGCGACATCACCGGGAATTCACCGTAGGTGCCACCAATCAGCAGGCCGTCATAACCCAGGCCAATGACGCGCTCGATGTTTTCACACAGCGCGGGGAAATCGATCTCGCCCACTGGCGTAAAAGGCGTGACGGTGATGTTGAAGATGCCACGCAGGCGTTCACGACATTCGATAATATCTTTCATAACAGTTCCTTACAGCAGAGTTAAAGGACGCGCCAGCGAGCCGAGCTGACGGTAGCCGGATTCAGTTACTACCACGGTTTCGCTCACGCCCACGGTGAACTCACCGTAAATGCGCAGCGCCGGGGGAATATGGAAGGTCATACCTGGCTGGAGTTCGGTGGTGACGCCGCTGTACAGGCTGAGAATGCCGCCTTCGCCCCAGTCCGGCGCGAACGAGACGCCGATCGAGTAGCCGGTACGCTTTTTGAAGTTGTCGGTGAAGCCCGCGCGGTCAATGACTTTCTGACAGGCAATGTGCGGTTCGGCACAGGTCGCGCCCGGACGAATCGCATCCAGTGCCGCCTGCAGCGCTTCCTGGCACACTTTCTCCATCTCCAGCGCGATAGCCGGTGGGCGGCCAATCCACGCCGAGCGCATCAGCGCCGCGTGGTAGCGATCGTGCGCAGCCGCCATTTCGAGGAACACCGGATCGTTATCTTTGATCACCCGACGGCGCCAGGTGCCGTGCGGCACGCCGCTGCGTGGGCCACTGGAGACCAGCGGTTCCATCCCGACGTATTCGGAACCGGCAGCAATCGCCGCGCCCATCATCGCCGAGACCAGGGCGTTCTCATCTGCACCCGCGCGTACCGCCGCCATGCCGGCCTGCATACCCGCATCAACATAGCGCGCCGCCGTGGCAATTTTTTCCACTTCCGCTGCCGACTTAATGGCGCGCAGCGGTTCGATGACGCCCGCGGTATCGGCAATGGTGCCGAGCTTGCTTTGCAGCGCCTCATACACCGCAATCGGCAGGAACCAGCCGCGCTTATCCAACCCGATGCGTTTGTTGAGCCAGCCGCGCTGTTGCAGCATGGCGAACAGGAAGTCCACCGGGTTGTCGCCATCCTGATAAATGGCCGCGTCGGAGATAAAGGTGTTGGCGATAAAGTTGAAGTATTCGAGCTGGCGGATGACAAACACTGGCTCCCCTTCTACCGGCAGCAGCAGCGCCTGGAAGGTGTAATAGCCGGGAGTTTGCTGGCCGGTTAACCAGAAAATGTTTTCCGGCCCGGTGACAATCATCACGTCCACACCGGCGGCGCTTAAGCGTTCGCGCGTGCGCTGGATGCGGCTGGCGTACTCGTCTGCAGCAAACGCAGATTCGCTGCCCTGAATCACATTATTGAGCTGTTGCATCACTAAAACTCCTGAAGGAAAGTGGCGCGGGTGGCATCAAACTGCACGCCCAGGCCGTAAGAATCGGTTACCTGCACGCTGCCGTGCTGATAGTGCAAACCGCTAACCGGATCATCTGTTAGGCCGTCTGCGCCATAGAGTTCGGCATACTGCGGTTGCAGCACGCGACAGAGCTGCAGTGCCGCCGCCGTCGCCGCGTGGCCTTCGTTCATCTGACCGATCATAAAGGGCACGCCTGCGGCCTGCAGATGACGAGCAGCCGCCAGCGTCGGCCCAATGCCGCCCAGTTTGACCAGCTTGAGGTGGCCCCACAGCGCCCCATCCGCCGCGATTAAGCGATCGATTGCCGCGTCACTGTTGAGGCTCTCATCCAGCATGATCGGCACACCAAAGGTCGAGAGCTGGCTCAGTAGCGCGTCGTCCCACACCGCCAGCGGCTGCTCGACGTAGCGCAAATCCAACTCACGCAGCGCCGGGAAAGCACGCTGCGCCTGCGCCAGAGACCACTGACCGTTAACATCCATCGCCAGGGAAATATCTGCACCAAACTCGGCGCGCAGCCGTTGCAGCCGCGCCAGATCGGTGTCGATATCCGCCACACCGGTGCGCAGTTTTAACTGGGTGAAGCCGCGCTCTACATAGCCGTGCGCCTGTTGCAGCATCTGGGCTTCACTGCCCCAGAACAGGGTTTGATTGGTGGCGAACGATGCAGCACAGGGCGCGGCACCCAGCCACTGCGCCAGAGATTGCTTTGCCCTTTTCGCCAGCAGATCGTGCAGTGCCATATCCAGCAGCATGCGTGTCGGGGCCAGCAGATCGGCATCGGCAGCGTGAATGCGGTTTAATAAGGTTTGCGCATCATCGGCGCGGTTCCACTGCGACAGCGCGCGGGTGACATCCTGTAACACCTGTTCCGCGCTATAGCCGTGCAGGTAACTGATGTTCAGGCGCACTTCGCCAATGGCGTCATCCAGTTGCAGCCACAGCGTATCCAGCGCGTTAATGGCACCCGAGGCGGCAGTGTGCAGGGTGACGCCCGCATAGTGCAGTTCGCCGCGCCACAGAATGATCTTCACAGCGCAGGCTCCTGCGGCAGCATCGCCAGCGCCACGTCGAGGTAAATAGACGCCGCAGCGATAAATTCCTCAACCGGCACAAACTCATCCGGCTTGTGCGCCACCGCCAGACTGCCAGGACCGATGACCACACCTTTGGCACCCAGCGCACGGAAGTGCACCAGATCGCAGCCGCCCTGGAAGCCAAACGGTCCCGCTTCCGGCTGACCATGGCGACGACAGGCCGTCAGACTGTGCTGCACAATGGCTTCATTGCTGTCGGTTTCCGTTGCCCCGCCGGTGGTGGCCTGCCAGGCTACAATCTCCGCTTCCACCCCAGCCGAGGCGTTGGCATGGTCGAGCAGCTGTTGCAGTTCGGCTTTCACCGCGTCTTCGTTTTCACCGGGCACCATGCGGCGATCGAGCAGCAGCTCGCAGCTGTCTGGCACCACGTTGTCGGCATGGCCGCCGTGGATACGCGTCACCGTCAAGCTGGCGTTGCCCACCAGCGCGTGGCAGCGGCAGCGCACCTGCTGATGGTGCGCCTCTTCGATCAACCCCAGCAGCTTGGCCGACTGGTAGATGGCGTTAACGCCGAGTTCTGGCGTACCCGAGTGCGCCGTCACACCTTTCACTTTGACGCGCGGACGCAGGCTGCCTTTGTGCGCCGAGAAGGTGGCGTTCGAGGTCGGTTCACCAATCACCGCGAAATCAATCGCCGGCGGGGCGTCTTTGACGTAGAACTTCGCGCCTTCACTCGCCACCTCTTCATCAGCGGTGAACACGCCCATCAGCGTGCCGGACCAGTGCTGACGGTTGGCAGCCAGCAGGCGCAGCGCTTCCACCATCGCCACCAGCGGCCCTTTGGCATCACAGGCGCCGCGCCCATAGAGCTTGCCGTCACGCTCGGTCAGGGTGAAGGCATCGCTGCTCCAGCCGCTGCCCGCCGGGACGGTGTCCAGATGGGTGTTAAAGGCAAAACAGGGACCAGCACCGTTTTTCAGCACCGCAATCACATTAGTGCGCCCTGGCGCGTATTCGCTGAATGACAAATCGAAACCCACAGCACGCAACCAGCCCGCCACGCACTCGGCGGCTTCACGCTCCTGGCCGGGCGGGTTTTCCGTGTTGATCGCCACCAGCGCGGCTAAGTCGCGCTTCATGCGCACGCTGTCTACCTGATAAAGGCTCATATCCACTCCGCAATTAATGAAGGATCTGGTCGAGGAAGCGCTTGGCGCGTTCGCTGACCTGTCCGGTAAAGAAATCATCGGCGCTGGCGCGCTCCAGAATCTCGCCCTCTTCCATAAACAAAATCTGGTTGGCGGCGCGGCGCGCGAAGCCCATTTCGTGCGTCACCACCATGCTGGTCATGCCTTCGGCGCTGAGTTCCGCCATCACGTCCAGCACTTCACGGATCATCTCGGGATCGAGCGCCGAAGTGGGTTCGTCATACAGCATCAGTTCCGGTTTCATGGCCAGCGCACGGGCAATCGCCACGCGCTGCTGCTGACCGCCGGAAAGCTCATCGGGGAAGTGATCGGCACGATCGTGGATGCGCACTTTCGCCAGCAGCGCTTCGGCCTGCTTGCGCGCCTCAATGCGGTTGACGCCCAGCACCGTCATCGGCGCCAGCATGATGTTTTCCGCGGCGGTGAGGTGCGAGAACAGCTCGTAGTTCTGAAACACCATGCCAATGCGCTGCCGCAACTGGTGCGGCGGCACTTCGCCGCGCGTGATGTTCTGGCGGGTAAAGAACACGTCGCCGCTGTCGGCGGGTGACAGCATGTTGACGCAGCGCAGCAGCGTCGATTTGCCCGATCCCGACGGGCCAATCAGCACCACAGTTTCACCGCGCTGCACGCTGAGCGAACAGTTTTTGAGTACCTGCTGTTTGCCGAAGGTTTTGTCGATGCCAATCATCTCCAGCAAAGGTTTAGGCTGATGGCTCATGACACACCTCCCACGGTTTTGCCGGTTTTCGCCGGGGTGGTTTTGCGCGCCAGGGCTTTCTGCTGCTTACCACGACGCTGTTTGGGGTCAAGCACACGCTCCAGCCATGACTGGAAAATCATGAACAGGCTGGTGAGCAGCAGGTAGTAAATCCCGGCGGCACACAGCGCTTCGAAGTAGCGGAAGCTGGCACTGGCAGTCTGGTTCGCCACCAGCAGCAGTTCCTGTACGGCAATCACTGACACCAGCGCGCTCGACTTCAGCATGCTGATCATCTGGTTGCCCATCGGCGGCAGCACGATGCGCGCCGCCTGCGGCAACACAATCTTGCGCATGATCTGCGCATTGGTCATGCCCAGTGCCATCCCCGCTGTCCGTTGGCCGCTTTTAACCGCCTGCAGCCCTGAACGCAGGATCTCCGCCATGTAGGCGCCCTCATTCAGTGAGAGCGCCAGCACAGCACAGGTGAACGCGGAGAAACGCAGGCCGAAACCTGGCAGCACGTTGTAGACAAAGATGATCTGGAACAGCACTGGCGTGCCACGAAACAGCCACAGATAGAAAAATGCCAGCGCCTTGCCCGCCCGGAACGGTGCTTCCTGCAACAACGCCAGCACCAGCCCCAGCACCACGCCACACAACAGTGAACACAGGGTAATTAACAGCGTCATCCACGCACCTTTGATGAACTCAGGTGAGAGGAAGTACTGCCACATTAAATCGATCGACATAGCTTTCTCCGGTCAACGGGTTAGAAAATGGCAACGGAGTCCGGGAAGTTCCATTTCTCAATCAGTTGCTTGTAGGTGCCGTCTTTCACCAGGTTTTGCAGCCCTTTCTCCAGCTGCGCTTTGGTTTCGGCATCGCCTTTACGCACCGCGAAAGCGATGTGGGTGTCGGCTTCAAACTCTTCGCCTGCTGCTTCAAATACGCCTGGCTTTTCACTGAACAGCGCGACGGTGCCCGGTGTGGAGAGGAATTCGGCATCTGCGCGGCCCTGCGCCACGGCCACCGCAGAGTCGGTGGCGGCCGGGAAGGTCATCACGTTAATGGCGGGCTTTTTGGCATCGACACAGTGTTTGTTGTCTACGCGCGCCTGGCTCTCTTCAATCCCGCCCAGCGTCACGGCGATGTTTTTGCCGCACAGCGACAGGTCACGTCCAGTGATCCCCGCAGGGTTGCCCTTGCGCACCACCACGCGGCTGCCGATTTTCAGGTACGGCACAAAATCCACCTGCTCGGCGCGGGTTGGGTTGACGTACATCGCAGAGTTGATGATGTCGAGGCGTTTGCCCTGCAGCGCCGGGATCAAACCTTTAAACTCCATTGGCAGTGGCGCAGGCTGCAGCTCAAGTGACTTGCTCAGGGCGGTGATCAGATCGATATCGAAACCGGTGAGCTTGCCGTCTTTGACGAACTCGAACGGCATAAAGGTGGCGGCAGTGCCGTAGGTGAGTTTGCCGGGGGCCACATCACCGATAGCCGCCTGGCTGGCAATGGGCATTACCGCCAGTGTCGACATCCATCCCAACAGGCGTAGTTTTTTAATAGAAGTGCTGAACATAAATTTCTCCTGGCTAACGTTTAAATTGGTTTTTGTGAGTCACAAAGTACAATCATGAATGCGACAAAACGTCTCTTCCTGGTGCATCATGCACAGTATCTGTGCAGTGTTTGCTTTATATCGCGGCAACCTGATCGGCATGTTATTGTATGTTCTGTTCACAATAATACATTTCAGGGAACCCATTTCTATGCAGCCTGACGCTTCTGCCAGCGGTCGCCGTATCGCACGACAACTGCTTGACCTGATATACGAAGCAAGATTCGATCCAGGTCATCATTTACGTGAGCAATATCTGGCCGATGCCCTGGGCGTTTCCCGCACGCCGGTACGTGCCGGGCTGAAAGAGTTAACCCGCCTTGGCGCAGTGGAGGCCCGGCCCAATCAGGGTTTCTACCTGCTCAAGAGCGTTGAGGAGCTGCAGCAGCTGGCGATTGAACCCCCACAGAGTAGCGACCAGACGCTGTATGAATTACTGGTACGCGATCATATCGCGGGCCTGTTGCCGGAATCCTTTACCCAGACCGAGATCAGCCAGCGCTATGAGGTGGATCGCGGCGTGCTGACGCGTGCGTTAGTGAAGCTGTCAGAAGATGGGCTGATCGCGCGCAACGCCGGGCACGGCTGGCGTTTTCAGCAGACGCTGAACAGCGATGTGGCGCTGCGCAACAGCTATGGTTTCCGCCTGATGATCGAGCCTGCCGCCCTGCTCAGCCCGCAGCTGCGCGTCGATCGCGCCTTGCTGAAACGCCTGCGCGCACAGCATCTGCGCTTAATCACCCATGCGGATATTACTCAAGTGCCCGCCCGCGAGATCTTCGAAACCGATGCCTCGTTCCATGAGCTACTGGCCGAAGCCAGCGGCAACCTGTTTGTGCTGCAGGCCATTCAGCAGCAAAACCGCCTGCGCCGCCTGCTGGAGTTCGGCAGCTATCACAATAAACGCCGGGTCAAGGAGTGGTGTGAAGAGCATGTCGCGATTCTGGATGCTTTGCGCGATAACAAAGCGCAGCAGGCGGCGGATTTAATGCGTGCGCATCTGCAATGTGCCTACGACCTGGTGCAAATTCGCAAGGCAGGTGCATAGTCGGCACCAATTTTGCACATTCAGACTCTGAAAATACAATTCAGGAGAAAATGATGGATTTGCAAATTAGTGGTCGCGTGGCATTGGTGTGTGGAGCAGGCAGTGGTTTGGGTCAGGCAATGGCACTGTCGCTGGCGCAGGAAGGGGTCAAAGTCGCCGTCACCGGTCGCAATCAGGAAAAACTGCACGCCACCGTGACGATGATTCAGGCGGCAGGCGGTGAAGCGCACGCCTGGGCGCTGGATTTGGCACAGCCCGAAACGTTTGATGCCGTGTTAGCGGATATTAGCAAGCATTGGGGTGACGTGGATATTCTGGTAAATAACTCGGGCGGGCCGCCTCCGGCCACGGCAGCGGGTACCGACAGTGCGGTCTGGCAGCAGCAGTTCTCCTTGATGGTGGCATCGCTGATGCAGTTGACCGACAAAGTGTTGCCGGGGATGCGTGAACGCGGCTGGGGACGCATCATCACCTCAACGTCCTCTGGCGTGATTGCGCCGATTGCCAATCTGGCGTTATCCAATGCGCTGCGCATGAGCCTGCTCGGCTGGTCCAAAACCCTTGCCAACGAAGTGGCGGCGCAAGGCGTGACGGTGAATGTGCTGGTGCCGGGGCGTATCGCCACCGATCGCGTCAGCCAGTTGGATGCCATCAAAGCCAAGCGCGAAAACAGCACCGCCGATGCCATTGCGGAGAAGAGTCGTCAATCTATCCCGGCGGGACGCTATGGCCATCCACACGAGTACGGCGCAGCCGCAGCCTTCCTCGCCAGCCAGCAGGCCAGCTATATCACGGGCAGCGTGATGCGGGTGGATGGCGGGATGATCGACGCGATATAAGGTCAGAACGCGCGCGTAGGGAGTGCTTAAAGCAGGAAGGGAAAGGTAAGCCGCATGCCAGTTGAGCGCTTTCGGTCGTCATAAATGGCGTAATGCATGTCAGTTAAGAACCTCAGGCTGCTTATTGATAAGTGGCCTTTCTTCTCTGTGCGGGCTCTGCCGCCACTACTGCCCCCTCTGGGCCGTCCTCGCGCCGCTAAAGCGGTACCTTCGACTTCCACGTCTTGCCGGACGGACCGTTCGCGGATGACCATCCATGGTCGGCCGCGAACTGCCCCACGCCTCCCCGCGTGGGGCTCCAGCCAGCGTTATCGTCAGTCGCTTAACTGACGAGCATGCCTCTAAGCTGATTGTGCAGGGTTTTCGTAGGGTGCGCATTTAGGTGCACCGGATTGAATTAAACCAGATTACGCAGGCAAACCACACCAAAGGGTGGCAGCGTCAGCCGCCCCTTTTCTCCGTTCTCCACCTCGCCGATGGCAAAATCCAGCGTCCAGCCTGCTTCCGGGAGTTCCATGCTTTGCTCGGTTGCGCTGAGGTTGGCCACCAGCCGATAGCCGGGTTCACCGCTAAACGCCAACTGGGTCAGATTAGCCTGCCGCTGCACGCTGATCGGCTTGCCCTGTTGCGCGGCTAAGAACTCCACCAAACGCCAGGCGGGATATTCCGTGACTGCGCCTTCAGCGATCTCCGTCAACCCCAGGCTGCCCAACAGCCCTGCCGGGCACCAGTGGGAAATCTCCGCGCCGGTTAAGTGCGACAGATACCCTACCAGCCAACTGGCAAAAAAGCGTCCGCGCTGGCGCGGATCGCTGTGCGTCATCGTCATGCGAATGTTATCCGGATTGGCGTACACATCCGCGCCATACGGGTTACCGCGCATACTGATCATCGAAGGCCCCAGATGATAGGGCTTCTGCTCCCCGATGATGCTGCGCGTCGAACGCGTGATGTAGGGCAGTGATTGCAACGTTTGCATTACTGCGCGATCGGCAGCGTCATGGACGATAGGGTTGGTGGCATGGGTGACAAAATCCAGCAAGGCAACCGGCGGCCGTTTGCGATTCAGCTCGGTGAAATAGCTGATCATTCCCCCGCCCAGGGTAATACCGGCAAATAGCTCACGGGCCTGATGGAATATCGCGTCCAGCGGCGGACACCAAGGCCACTCACTGCCGGGCGGCGTGGATTTCAGATCGGTCGACGGGGAAATGATCAGGCAGTTGGGCAGCAGCGATGCCGCCTCTAACCGCTGGTGGAGCTGCTGCAAATGCTCACTAAAATCCGTGTGTTTATCGATCGGTAAAACGTACTCAAGATGCAGCGGGATCGATCCACAGCGGGTGACGATATCGACCAATAAGCCAAACGAGGCATAACCCTTGTCGCGCGGATCGCAGTGATAAATCAGATATCCCGGCTGCAAACGCTGCAGCGCGGCGATCGCCGCTTCAGGCTGCGCGAACATATCGGGGGTGAGCAATACGCCAAGTGCGGGCATGCGCATCTCTGCCGTTATCGTCGTCTCGGTCTTATCCGTGACGCTCTGCTGCGCAACAGCCGTGACATGTATTGCCTGCCGCTGCGGCTGGGTGGCATCCACCCGGTAAGGCCAGGGTTTCTCCAGCGGGCGGGAATAGACTTTGTAGGAGGCGTCCATCCAGGCACGCTGATCTTCCATCTCAAAAATATCCCCGGCGTACTCCGTCCCAACCTCAATGCCCGCAGCGTGATGGTAGGTCAGCCGCTGAATGTCCTTAAAGGGTTGCCAGGGTTCAATCCGCTCCGGGAAATGCCCTGCCTGATGGCTGCCATCGCAGTGCTGCACCTTAACGGCGGAACCCACCACACCTTGCAAAGGGTAGAGCACGGTAAAACCACAGCGGGCGGTGGAGAACGTGCAGTTGCCTGTTAATTCGGCCTGGATGCTCAGCCCTTGCTCATCAAGCCGCATTAAGCGCTTGAGGGTGACGCGCTGGTCTTGGCTTAACGAGCAGTGATTGTGGATCTCAATCTCCACCTTATCGGCTGCGCGGTTCACATGAATGTCTGAGACAGCCAGCTCATGGGTTCCCCAGTTTTCGTCGCGCAAGATATAACCTATCGAGCGGAGGATTTCATGCCCCTGGAAGCGCACCTCTTTTACATCGCCGCCCACCAGTTCCAGTGACCAGTCACCCCATGCAATGCGTTGCGGCGAGACAAGCGGCTGTTCCGTTCCATAGCATTCGAGTAATGGATTCATCTTCACCCCAGCTGGCGGTCAAATTCGGCGTCAATATCCTGACCGGTCTTGATCTCTTTCAGGAACAGCGTGGCCCACATTCCCAGCGATCCAATCACCGCCACAATGACCCAAGTGGCCGATGCACTGTGTAGCGAGCTGGCCAGTGTCCACAACCCGCTGCCTAACACGAAGCCCAATACCATCATCGAAGAGAGGAAACCAATCGCCGTGCCACGCACCCGCGTCGGGAAGCTTTCGCTTTGATAGACGTAGCCCGCCGAGGCCCATATGCCGTTGGTGACCTGGAAAATTAAGAAGTACACCGCCACCACTAACCAGAAACTCTCACTGAACAGCAAAATAAGGCTGAGGGGCGCCACGGAGAGCGCGGCAAAGGTGATCACTTTTTTACGGCCAAACTTCTCACCCAGCCAGCCGCCGATGATGTAGAAGAAGAAACCAATAAAGCCGCAATAGAGCATCAACTCACTGGCCTGATGGCCGCTGAATCCCTTGCGCTGCGTCAGCCACCAGGTGATATAGAAATTACTGGCGACATAGCTGATGCCATAGGATATCCAGCAGGCTGCCATGGTAAGAATGCGTTTTTTCAGTACCGGTGAGGCGAGGATCTCTTTGACCGGGTTACTGTCGGTACTGCCGACCGATTTCTCGTGCTCGAAACGCGCCGACTCTTTGATGAACACACGTCCCAGAATCACTACCGCGATAGGAATAGTGCCGAGTAAAAATACAATGCGCCAGCCGAGGTCGCCAAAGGCCATATACACCGCTGAAGCAAAGAACACCCCTAACGGCCAGCCACCCTGCACGATCGAATAAAGCAAGCCACGGTTTTTCGCCGGCAGCTGTTCATTGACTAATGTAATAGAGACCGCCAGTTCAGAATAAGCCAGACCCGAAGCCAACGCGCGAACCAGCACTAATTGCCAGAAGTTCTCCACGAAATACGTCGCCCCGGTGAACAGCGCTGTGCCGCATAAACAAATCATCCACAAAACTTTGCGTCCGACCTTATCCATGCTGTAGCCGACAATTAACGTAATAATAAACTGCGCGCCATAAACAAAGAATCCTAATATACCCAGCATTTGCTCGGATATTTGCAACTCTTTGGACATTTCAGGCAGTGCCAGAACCAGTAAATTGACATCGTATGACGCAAGAGACCAGCCGATACACGCAATAAAGATCAGATATATCGTGTAGTAACGTGCTGACAGGGGTGTTTTCTTCGCTATTTGTAAGTCCATAAACGCATCCCGTGTTGAATTCGATAATTTTTGATTTTTTTCATTAGAAACAGTTTGTTAATGGCTAATCCTATCTAAATACATCATGAACAAATAATCACCTTGCGAACAAATGATATGATCAAAATCAGCAAAGCATGAGATGAAAACCCTAAATACGGGATAGCGATCACTAAAATAGGATATTTTAAGATTAAATCAAAAATCTTTTGATACATCATTGAACATATGTATATTTTCAATTAATAGCCTGAACACAAGTTCATAAAATGGCGCGTCAAACCTTTCTGCAATAGTCACACCAAGTGATAGTTACACTCTATCCGAAGATATATTCAGCAAGGCGGTTTACACAATAAAAATATCTCGAATGAATAGCGCAGGTGAAATTCGAACGTGAGATGGGCGCAGCATTATGCGCCCATATGGGAGATTTAAATGGAAAGTAATAGTCAGGTCAGTGTTCAGGACGCGATATTAATCAGGACTTTGATAAAATGAAACTCTCTGGCGTAAAGCTGAGGGAATATATCGGGTGCCTCGTGCAGAGCAATACGATGAGTCACAAGCAGCGAGGGATTTAACAGCCCTTTCTTCATATATTCCAGTGATGTTTGCCACTCTCTGCCGGGGAATGGCGCAGAGAGTGAGTTCCAGGATCCGCGCACCGTTAGCTCGTTGCGGATGATTTTTTCAAAACTGGTGCGGTCAAAAGCAACATCACCATAAGGGATGCCCAGCAACAGAACCGTTCCCCCTTTGGAGGCCAGATTCATGGCACTCACGATTCCCGCTGCATTGCCAGAGGATTCAATCACCAAATCCACGCCTCTGCCCGCCGTCTCTTCGACAAATCGTTGCTGAAAATCGGTGGCGGTGACATCAAAACCCGCATCCGCGCCCGCCTGAGTCGCCACCGCTAACTTCTTGCTGTCGGTGTCCAGGGCATACACTTTTCCGGCACCGTAAATACGCGTCCACTGCACCGCCAACTGGCCAATGGTGCCACACCCCACCACCGCGACCGAACTGCCCGCTTTGATGATGACCTGATCCAGGCCATGCACTACCACCGCTGAGGGTTCCACGAAACTGGCAGCGTCAAACCCCAGCTCATCGGGGATCGGCACAACGTTTGCAGCGGGCACACTGACATACTCCGCAAACGCCCCTTTACGATGGCCCCCTAATACCCGGAGATCGAGACATTTGGCATATTGCGCCTGCCCGCAATGTTCGCAAGCAAAGCAGGGGAAACAGGGACAGGCCACCACTCTGTCGCCGGGTTTTACGGTCGTGACACTTTTACCAACCGTTTCTACCACGCCCGCAAACTCATGGCCCCAGGTTAAGCCCGGGTTGTAGGAACCGATTTTGCCAAAACGAGAAATATCAGAGCCACAAACGCCAGCGGTTTTTACACGAATAATGACATCGTCTTCTCGCTCAATCTGCAGCATTGGCACACTTTCATATCTGACGTCCTGCTTGCCGTATAAATTCAGTGCTTGCATATCATTACCTGATACAAAAGTCAGATCACGGCCTGCGTGCAGACCGCGATCGCTGACGGATGGATTTATCGTGGCGGCTCTGACATGGCTAACTGCTCAGACAGCGCCGACCACACCTGCTGCGATGTGCGTTCCCAGGTGAGAGGCGTCACCGAAATGTAGCCCGCCGCCACGGCCGACACTTCGGCATTTTCCGGTAGATCCGTCACGCCGTGTTCGACACGCAGCCAGAAGTAATCCTCACCGTGTGGATCGGTGGTTGGCGTGACCGTCATCCCCTTCACCCTGCCAATGCCTTGTCGCGTGACCTTGATGCCCTTCACCTGCTCTGGCGGCAGATTGGGGAAATTCACGTTCAGGCAGCACTCCGTTGGCAGCCCCGCGTCGAACAGCTTTTGCAGCACCGGCTGGCACTGTGCTTCAGCGGTTTGCCAGTCCGGCTGATCTTGCGGGCGTCTATCCTGGCTGAGTGCGATGGAGGGAATACCCAGCAATACCCCGGTAATCGCCGCGCCAACGGTACCGGAAAGTACCGTTTCAAATCCGATATTTGAACCGCTGTTAATCCCCGATAGTAAGACGTCCGGCGGAGAGTGCTTCATCAGGTGCCGTACCGCGACCGCGACGCAATCCGCCGGTGTGCCGTGAACCGCAAACTTCCTGACACCGCGCGGTTCAACGCGCACCGGCTCACGCAGACTGATCGAGTTCGACACGCCACTTTTATCGGTGGCGGGCGCAACAACCCAGACTTCATTGGCGAAATGTTTCGCGACCTGCTCAAGCAGCTGGATACCCGGGGCATCAATACCGTCATCGTTGGCGAGCAAAATTCGGTTAAAAAGCTTTTGTGACATCGTGCTTCTCCATTTTCCGGACGTAAGATGCCCTGAAGCATAGCTCCAAATTATACCCTTCATACTTCAAGTTACAGGTGCGTTGGCTGCGTGCATTCACCTCAGTCACTTACTTCAGTAAGCTCCTAAGGATTCATGCACTTGCCGCCTTCCTGAAACTCGAATTATTTTGGGTAAATTAACGTCAGTCGGGTTTAAGGATTATTCTTTTTCGCCAAATCCACTGGCAAATAAGCCTTTAATTTCACTCATCGCGTCATGCTCATCCGCACCGTCAACGATAATTTCAATATTGGAATGACCCTTAACGCCTGCGCCCAATACGCTCATTAATCCTTTTAAAATCACCTGTTTTTCGCCATTCACCAGGGTAACAGATGACTCATACTTTTTAATGGCTTTTATCAGCGTGGCTGCCGGGCGCGCGTGGAGGCCCGTGCTGTTAACAACACGTATATTTTCTCTAATCATTTTAAAATACCCGTTTGCAGGTCAATCGATAAATAATATTACGAGGCGCGGTTCATCATCTGAATTTTGCTGAAAACGTCAGCTTCAACCGCGGCTTTTGCGCTGTTCATCACGCGCGCCAGGTTCGCTTCATTATTATTCTCGGTCCAGGCTCTGCCCACGGAGGTGATAAAAGCTTTGCGCAAATCGCTGGCGATATTGACCTTCACTACATTGTATTTGACGAAGCTGCGAATAATATTTTCATCAATCCCTGAGCCACCGTGGATCACCAACGGCACCGGACAGAGTGAGGCAATTTCCTGCAATAAGGGAATATCGATACGCGGGATATCTTCCAGACCGTGCACATTGCCCACCGATACTGCCAGCATGCTGCAACCCGTTTCCTGGACAAAGCGCAGCACCTGTTTGGGATCGGTTTTGCAGTCTGCTTCACTGACGTGATCATCCTCTTTCCCGAGGATGGCACCCAGTTCCGCTTCTACTGGCACCCCAAAGGATTTGCAGAAGTCGACGGCCGCCTTAGTGAAAGCAATATTCTCTTCAAACGGCAGTTCTGCTCCGTCGATCATCACCGACGTAAAGCCCGCGCGAACCGCCTGCTTAACGTCATCGAGTTCTTTACCGTGATCAAGGTGCAGGCTGACCGGGACGTCCATGGTGGCCGCACGCTTTTTCACGATTTCGTAAATATAATCGTAACCCGACAGCTTGGCGTTGGTCGGGGCAATCTGGATAAAGTTTGGCAGGCCTGAGCGCTCAATCGCATCCAGAATAGAAATGGTGGTTTCCAGATTGGTGGTATTAAACGCGCCCGCTAAAACGCGTTTTTCCCGGATGCTATTCAGCAGAATATTACCGTTCACTAATGGCATAACATTTACCTCTCTCTTCGTTGAAGAACCGTACCTAAATAATATTTGTCGGATTTCAGCCAGACGTTGCCGAACTCCAGTGGAATGTTATTTTCGAAATAGACAATCTGCTCCAGGTGCAATACCGGCGCATCTTCATGCACTTCTAAATAATGCCCCCGCTCAGCGCCAATAATCTTTGCCGCGTATCGGCTTTCTGAAGAGGCGATTTTCTTACCTGAAAGTCGCTCTACCGTTGGGAACAGGTTATTTTTATTGAAATCGATCTCTTCAATGCCTGGGCAGTGAGCAAGATTGATGCGGTTTTCAATTAACATCACCTTTTCCCCTTCCACGCTACGCACACGTTTCAGGTAGAGAATCGGCGCGCCCACTTCAATGCCCAGCTTGGAGGCCACCAGCTTAGAAGCCACATCGCGACGGGATTCGATCACCTGCGTTTCAAAGTGCAGGTGCTGGCTTTCCAGCGACTCGGCGAATGAAAGCAATCCTTCCCCCAGGGAGTAAGAAATGTTCTCACTTTTCACAAAGGTGCCTTTGCCCTGCACCTGAACCAACAGCCCTTCATTAACCAGCATCGTCACGGCTTTTTTCACCGTGCCCCGACTGACGCCCAGCATCTCCATGATCTGGTTTTCTGATGGCACGCGGTCACCGGTGGTCAGGTCACCTTTATAGATGTTTTCACGGATCCACTCTGAGACCTGAAGGTAAAGTGGCACTTCAGAATCTTTCAAAACGGTATTCATGCGATGTTCCCTCTGTCATTAAGATCGTCTATGTACGTCTATGCACAAGTATCGCCCGAACATAACCTGATTTCCCGCTATTCACAAACGATCTGCCTCACAAATTCTGTGCCGACAGCCCCCGGTAACCGGGCGGCTGCGTGGGGAATATCATCAATCATGCATCCCGTTTTTTACGGCTGTTCATCCATCTGCATGATCACCTTCAACACGTTATTATTGGGATTGGAGGCAAACTCAATCGCCTCGCCCAACTGTGACAGCGGATAGGTATGGGTGATCATGTCGTCCACATTGATGCGGTTTTGGCGGATGATTTCGACGGCTTCCGGCATCTCGTAAGAGGAGAGCGAGTAAGTACCAATCACCGAGATTTCATCGCGGAAAAAGCGCGCCGCATCAATGCTGACCATGTTGTTGTGGTCGAAAGGGGAGAAGACCACCACGCGTCCTCCGCGGCGCAACAGGTTGATGGCTTGCGGCAGAAGCGCAGAGACGCCCGCCGCGATCACCACCACATCCACCCCCATCCCTTGCGTAATGTCATTAATGCGCGCTTCCAGATTCTCTTTTGCGGGGTTGATGGCATGGTTGATCCCCAATCGCAGGGCAAGGTCAAGCTTGAACGGTGACAGGTCAGACACCATCACGTTTGCCGCGCCCATCATCGCGGACAGTTGCGCACTGAGCAGTCCGATAGTGCCAGAGCCCATCACCAGCACGCTGCAGCCGGGCGTAATCACTGCCTGCTTGAGCCCATGCAGACAACACCCGATCGGTTCCACCATCGCGGCTTTCTCCCAGGAGACGCCTTCGGGGATTTTGTGCGTCAGATGTTTAACATGCAGCTCCGGTAAGCGAATGAACTCTGCAAAGCCGCCCGGTTCAATATTCGTCGGCTTGAACTGCTCACACAGAGTGAAATGACCTCGATCGCAGTAATGGCAGCTAAAGCACGGCACGTGAATAGCGGTGACGACGCGGTCGCCAGGCCGAAATTTGGTGACGCGTTTGCCGACTTTCACCACTTCAGCAGCAACTTCATGCCCGAGCACCACCGGGCCGGTGACCGTCTGGTGCTGCGCTTTATGAATATCCGTCCCGCACAGCCCGCAGCTCTTCATTTTTAACAGTATGTCGCCGTCCTCAAGCTCAGGTACCGGGACATCCTCGTAGCGGATATCGTTTTTGCTGTAATAGACGCTGGCTTTCATCATTCACATCCTGCTTATCTGATTTTCAATATGGATTTTGCTCTCATAGAGATGCTTGTAAATCTGGTGATAGACCGTCGCGAAGCGGGCTGCCGCCTGGGCATCGGGTCGATAGCGCACCCGTGCTTCTTCGGGCAGATCCACTTTTCCCACCTCACAACCTACGCCGCGCGCACCCAACATGGCGGCCCCCAGACTGACCGCTTCGGGAATTTTGCAGGCAACGATTTCCCGGTTGAGAATGGTCGCCTTCAACTGCAGCCAGTACGGGTTTTGACAAGCGGCACCAATCACCATGACCGATGACCAGTGCTGACCCGTCAGGTTTTCATAGGTCTCCAGCAGATGACGCAACTCATAGCAAAGGCCGTGAAATACCGCTTTTAAAAACGCTTCTGAATCGGTGTGATCCTCCACGCCATAAACCAGCCCTTTTGCGTGAATGCTCCTTCTGGGCGGACCGCTGCCGCGCAGATGCGGGATCAGGAAACTGTCCGTAGGCGCTTCGGCTGCACCCTTATTCATCAGCCAGGTTGTCATGCAGTTAAAATCGGCGGGCTTGAGGTTAAAAAGCTGGGTGAACCACTCGATGGCATAACCCGCCGAGGGTAAGGATGCGTATAAGGTGTAGGCGTCTGGCAGTACATGCTGGCCGTTGGAGACGCGTGACTGAAAATAGGTCGCGCTAGCCGAAGGCGCCTTTAGCACCACCAGCAGCCCTTCGGTTGTGCCGGTTGAGTTGAGAATCTGCCCCTCATCCGTGATGCCGACGGCAACAGAACCAACCATATGATCGTGCCCCGCAATCGAAATGCTGGCCGACACGGGAAGGTGCGTTATCTCGCCGATTTCAGGTAGTAACTTGCCGATAGGCTCGCCTGCTGGCACCAGCGGATTGAACAGTGAAACCGGAATATCAAGCGCTGAGCAAATTTCCTCAGACCAGCTATTGCGGGTGATATCAAAGGCCAGTGTACGGGAGGCAAGCGAGTATTCCGCGCGTTTGACACCGCTTAAACGGAAAGCGATATATTCCGCCATGCACAACCAGCTGGCTGGTTGGCAATATTCATTGTTCTCCAGCAGCCAGAGAATCTTATTCAGGCTGTAATTACTGTGCGCGGGAATACCGGTTATTTCATACAGGCGACTTTCGCTCATGCGGCTGATCACCCGCTCAAGTTGTGGCTGCGTGCGGGTGTCATACCAGGTCATCACCGGGCCAATAACCTTGTCCTCCGCATCCAGCAGCACGCCTGCCTCTCCTACACTGGCGACTGAAATACTCACAATATCTTCAGGATTGTTAACCGCCTGCGCCACACGGCTTAATCCATCCACAATCCCCTGCCACAGGGGATCAATATCAAAATCACTGCCATGTTCGGTGATTTTCTTTGGCGTCATGAAACTCTGTTTTTGTATTAACACTAAATCTGCCATGCGATATAAACAGACTTTGCAATTTGTGGTTCCAACATCAATGCCAATTGCGTACATATCTCTCCCCTCTGGAAGGGAATAACATCCACCATGAATGAACTAGGGAAATACCACTCAGCCTTTCCCTTTATTGAACGCTGCTTTAAGACTTATTTAGACAGGGCCGCCTGTTGTTCCGCCGACTCTTCCATCTCTTCACGCTTCAACTGTTTCGTTGTCATGCGATACAACATCATGCAGGTGATGAAAATAACCGGGATAAGTGCCAGAGCAATCGGGTTACCTTCGAAGATCTTCACCATCCAGAAGCGGAAGGGGTTACCGCCATCCAACAGGCTGGAAATCTCGCTGTCGGTATTGATCGGGAAGTGAATGCTCTTTGCCACAGACGTCAGGATTGGGGCGGCAGCCGAGGCGACATACAGGTTGACCGACAGTAAAGGGATACCCAGGATAAAGGCACGCGCAATGTTTCCGCGACACGCCAGCACCACCATCGAGATCGGTACCCAGATATTCGCCAGATCGCCCAACGGCAGCAGACGGTTACCCGGCAGGACTACCGCCAGCAGCACACCGACCGGAATCAACAGCAGGGCAGTCGACAACACCGATGGATGACCGACAGCAACCGCGATATCCAGGCCGATGTAGAGGTCATCACGATCCGGGTATTTCTTGCGTAAGAACTTTTTGACCGCGTCTGACAGAGGCAATAAGCCTTCCATCAGCAGCTTGACCATGCGTGGCATAATCAGCATCACCGCGCCCAGGCTCATCGCCAGCGTCAGTACCCCTTTGAAGTCGTAGCGCGCCAGCAAGCCAATGCCTGCGCCGAGAATGACACCAAGCATCATCGGTTCACCGAAGATACCAAAGCGTTTCTGTATCGCGTCCGCATCCGCATTCAACTTGTTGATACCCGGGATTTTATCCAGCACCAGGTTACCCAGCAGTCCGAACGGGAAGAAGATGGCCGATGACAGCGTCGGCAGTGAAATACCCGGCAAGTTGAAGTATTTCTGGATCATCGGTGCGCACCAGTCCGCCAGTAGCAGCGTGATGATCGAGGTGACACCGGCAATCAGCAACCCGAACATAAAGCTGCCCGTGACGTTGTAGACCATTGCGCCGACCATCGAGAAGTGCCAGAAGTTCCACACGTCAATGTTGACAGTACGCGTCCATTTTAACGTCAGCATCAGTACGTTAATGCCAATGGTCAGTGGCACCACGAACGGCGCAACCTGAGAGGCCCAGGCGATCGCCGCCAGCGGAGTCCAACCTAAGTCCACAACTGGCAGGTTAATTCCGGTGTGCTTCACCATGTCTTTCGCCGCCGGGCCTAGTTGGTCAAGCAGCAGCCCGAACACCAGGAAGATGCCAATAAAGCCCATGCCGATGGTCAGCGCCGAACGCAGCGCTTTGCTGAAACCGGCCCCCAGGCACAGACCCATGATAAAGATGATAATCGGCAGCATGATGGTGGGGCCAAGCCCCAGCAGATACTGTATCCCGCCATAGAATGATTCAAACATCGGTCTGCCCTCTGTTATTGCTTCAGAATAGAGACGATTTTTTCGAGCAGGTCCTCTTCACCGAAACCGGTCAGTAGCGGCAATCCGTTCAGCACCGGCGTCTGCAGGGTGGTTTTCACCGCAGAGGTGACGATAATCAGATCGGCCATGCCATCCTGTGAACCGATGGTGCCGATGTTGCTCTGGATAGGTTCGACGTTGATGCCCTGCTCTTTGCAGTAGGTGACCACTTTTTCGGTGGCGACCGCAGAGGTCGCAATACCGCTGGTGCAAGCGAAGATAATTTTCTTATTCATGTCAGACTCCGTTAGGGGTAATCGGATAAGCAATGCGTCGGGGTAGGGTTTTTTAATCGAGATTTTTAGCCAGCATCTGCACCACCTCGTCGACCGAGGTAGTGGCAAGTAAGGCGTTCATCTCTGCTGTTTTCTGGAACAAAGAAATGAGTTTCATCAGGAATTCGAGGTGCGCGTCTTTCTCTTTCAGCAGCAGGAAGAAAATGACGTGCACTTTCATCGTCAAATCAGGATCTTCAGCCTGGTTGAACTCAATGCCTTGCGGGCACGTGACCACCACCAGGCGTTCGTGACGCACATGTTCCACATCAACATGCGGGATGGCGACGCCCATGGTTTCCAACTGCATGGCTGTCGGATGGTTTTGCTCGCGCAACAGCAATGCCTCACGATAGCTCTCTTCCACAATCCCTTTTGCCAGCAGCTGATCGGTGATGAAGCTGAACAGCGTCTTGCGGTCCTGAGGTGCCTGGTGCAGATGAATGAGTTCGCTATCTAAGGATGTGTTCAATGGCATCTTCTACCTCTATCGTTCCCGATTTTTAGAATTGCCTGAGCCACAGTTATCGGTGACAGGCATGGTTGTCTATGTACAACTATGTTCAACCTGAGTGAACCCTACTCCTGTGATGCACAGATCAGCAATGCACTCGCTCAGATTTTGTGCTTTCGCTCACACTAAAATTTCTGAGCAATTGAGTGCCTTGAGGTTTGATACGCTCAAGCTGTTGTAAATAAGAGATTAATCTGTGGAAAAAGTACGAGTAAGGGGAAATGCGCGGGAGGGACGAAGAAATTTATTTATAAGCGGAGCGATCGCTTCTGAAGTTATCAATTATGTGGATGCAGCCTGGAGAGTATTTAACGGCTAATCCTTTATGCCTTTTCATTCCACACTTATCCGCCTTTAATTTTCTATTAACGAGGTTTAACCAGGATCTTTCTACCCACTGGTTATTATTTCTTACGGCAATATTTCAGCATTCTTAATATGGGCTGAATTAAATCGTCACCCGCACCAGCACTATTCTCTTGCAATGAAAATCTTAATACGTATATTTCTCATTTGCCTTCAAACACAAATCGTGGCCATCGCCCTGCTCAGCGCCAGCCGTGTCATCGTTGATATTCATCAACCCTGGCTTTTTGGCATCACGGAACTGCAGCACTTATAGCGATTTTTCGTTTTTATATATAAAAATAAGCAAGGAATAACATGTCTTTAGATTCTGTGCGCGTCAGGGATTCAGGCAAGGTGTCTCGTCGTGTCTTACGTCTTTCCGTGTTGGCGATGCTGGTCAGTTCAGGCATTGCGCAAGCCGCTGAGACCACCAGCAACGAACAAACATTAACGGTAAATGCCACCAGCAGCAGTGATGCACAGCAGGCGGCAACGGATTACAACGTTCCGGTGACCAAAGCTTCAACCAAGATGGCGCTGACCGCGCGTGATACGCCGCAGTCTGTCAGCGTGATCACCAAACAGCGCATGAAAGATCAGCAGCTGGAAACGCTGAATGATGTATTAAAAAATACCACCGGCCTCAGCGAATTTAACTCCGGTGCCAACCGCAGTAATTTCTATTCCCGCGGTTTTATGGTGGATAACTATCAAATCGATGGCGTACCTACGCTGATTGATTCGCAGTGGAATATTGGTGACACCCTCTCCGACACCGCGATTTATGATCGCGTGGAAGTGGTGCGTGGCGCGACCGGATTAATGACCGGTGCCGGTAGCCCGGCCGCTTCGGTGAATATGATCCGTAAACATGCAGACAGCAAAGACTTTGTCGGTAATGTCTCCGCCAGTTATGGCAGCTGGGATAATCAACGTTATGTCGCTGATCTGTCTGCTCCGCTGACCGAATCCGGTAATGTGCGTGGTCGTGTGGTGGCAGGCTATCAGGATGCCGATAGCTGGCTCGACCATTATCACACCCGCAAGAAATTCCTATACGGCGTGGTTGACGCCGACTTAACCGATTCGACTCATGTTTCTGTTGGTTACGATTACGAAGAGACCAATATTTCTGGTGCCACATGGGGCGGTCTGCCGACCTTCTATCTTGACGGCAGCAAAACCAATTACGACCGCAGTACCAACCTTTCACCTGACTGGGCTTACAACAACAGTGATTCAAAAACCGTCTTTGCCAGCCTGAAGCAGGACTTCTCCAACGGCTGGCAATTCAACCTGAGTGGCTCCCATACCGAAGCCACCATGGACAGTAAGCTGCTGTATATTGACGGCTATTTCGACAAGAGCACCGGGATTGGTATCGGTCCTTATGCGGGCTACGACCTGTTAGGTGGCACCGGTTACAACACGGCAAAGCGTAAACAAGACTCCGCCGATGCCTACGTGACGGGCCCTTATGAGTTGTTTGGTCGTCAGCATGAGATGATGGCGGGCGTGACCTATCTTCGTCAGAATGACCGTTACTTCAGCTCCTCGACCAGCTTTACGTCGGCTGATGTCGGTAATTTCAACGACTGGGGTAACTATCCAGAGCCTGACTGGGACCCACAGTCTCTGTCTCAGGACAACACCATTCATCAGAAATCAGGCTATCTTGCGACTCGCCTTTCACTCGCCGATCCGCTGCATTTGATTCTGGGTGCCCGTTACACCAAATACAATGCTGACACCCTGACGCAGCATATGGAGAAGAACAATATCACGCCGTATGCGGGCCTGGTGTATGACATCAATGACACCTACTCTGCTTACGCCAGCTACACCTCTATCTTCAAACCTCAGACCTATCGTGACGCCAATGGTGCCTATCTGTCGCTTGTCACCGGTAAAAGCTACGAGACCGGGATTAAAGGGGACTGGTATAACAGCCGCCTGACCGCTTCTTTGGCGGTGTTCCGCATTGAGCAGGACCATCTCGGCGCGACCGATTATGCGCTGGTGAACGGCGGCACCGATTACGCTTATTACGAGCAGAATGGCACCGTCAGCAAGGGCGTCGAGTTCGAGATTAATGGTGCGGTCACCGATAACCTGCAGATGACATTTGGTGCGACGCGTTATGTGGCGAAAGATGGTGATGGCGCGCCCCTGAGTCCAACCCAGCCGCAGACGTCGTTCAAATTCTTCACCAGCTATCGTCTGCCAATGCTGCAGGACCTGACCGTCGGCGGTGGTGTTAACTGGCAAACGCATACCTGGGATAACGTCGCAGGACCGGACGGTGCCAGCACGCTGTATGCCGATCAAGGGAGCTACGCGCTGGTGGATCTGTTCGGTCGCTACCGCGTGACGAAACAGCTTACCGTTCAGGCAAACCTGAACAACCTGTTCGACAAGACCTATAACATCGATGTCGGCCGCAATACCGTCTACGGCGAGCCACGTAATGTGTCGATTTCGGCGAACTATAGCTTCTGATTAAGGGTGCCTGTGCACCAACGTTTAACACCCCCCGGTAACGCTGTCTGGAGCCGCACCGGGGCTGGCGATCCTCGCGCCGCTCACGCGGTGCGGCCCCAGCCTGCTTATCAGCCTCAGTGCGTGTTGATAAAAGGCCGCGTTGCTTGAGGCCGTGCCTCAGTTATGAGCCATACCCACATCACAAATTCCGCACATGCATTTTGTAATCGATTACTTTCGAGGTATTTTGTAATCGATTACTTAACGATAACAGGATGAAAGTTGATGAAAAAATTTTCCATTATGGCAGGCATTATCGCGTCACTGAGTCTCACCACATTGCAGGGGAAGGCAGCGGATGTTGAAAATGAAATCGCGCTGCAGATGTACACGTTAAGAAATGTCGGCACGCCAGCGGAACAGTTCGCCATGGCACACCGTGCCGGTTTCAAACATGTCGAACTGGTGGGTGACCATGGCCTGGACGCGAAGCAGCTCTCTTCGCTATTGAAAGAGGACCACCTGACGGTCACCTCTTCGCATGTGCAGTTGTCGGCACTGGAAAAAAGCTATCCGGAGACGGTGGCGTTCAACAAAGCAGTGGGCAATCACACCATCATTGTGCCGTGGATTGAAGCCGCTGACCGACCGGACAGCACGGAAGGCTGGATTCAGTACGCGCAAAGGTTGGACGCGATGGGCGCAAAACTGCGCAAGGATGGCTTGCAGCTGGGCTATCACAACCACAATTTCGAGATGAAAAAATATCAGGGTGTCACCGCGCTGGAGATCCTGCTTGATCACACTAAACCTGAAAATCTCAAACTGGAAATGGATGCAGCATGGGTGTCGCGGGGTGGCCAGGATCCAGTGCGCTTCCTGCAAAAATACCCCGGCCGCATCTATGCCATTCATGCCAAAGACAATGCGGCGATCGGGATTCGTGATGACGAAATGAACTTCGCGCCGCTGGGTGAAGGATTGCTGGACTGGCAGGCCATTCTCCCGGCGGCACAGGCCAGCGGGGTGAAATGGTTCATCATCGAGCATGATAAGCCGAAAGATACGTGGAGTATTATCAGCACCTCCCACAAAAATCTGCGTGCCGATCTGGAAAAACTCCCGCACTAATCGCTTCAGGTACTGGCACGCTCCACCAAATGCCAGTCCATCATCACCCTTTCTGCTGGCGACGCGGGGTTATCGATTTTCGCCAGCAGCAGATCAAACGCGGTTTTACCAATCTCACGTGAAGGCTGGGCGATGGTGGTCAGCGGCGGTGACACCATTTCGGCCAGTTCGGTGCCATCAAAACCTGCCACGGCGATATCTTGCGGCACGCGCAGACCGGCCTGCTCAATGGCGGACATCGCACCCGCTGCGAGCGTATCGGAGACGGCAAACACCGCGTCGGGTTTTTCTTTGCCCTGCAACAACGCACTCATGGCCTGTTTACCCGCCTGAAAACTCAACTCTCTGGCATACACGATTGACTGCCAGTGGCGATGTTGCGCATCCAGCTCCTGCTGATAGCCTTGCTGGCGAAGTTTGGCGTATTTGTAGCTGAGATCGTGATTGATCAGGGCAATCCGCTGGCGACCACGTCCGGCGAGATAGCGCACCAGATGGCGTGACGCATCGATGTCACTGATACCCACGCAGGAGATGTGCCCGCTGTCGGCATGTTCTGCGCACTGCACCCACGGCGTCTCGCCGATCAGCTGTGTCAGCTCCGGCAGTTTGCTAAAAGCGTCCATGGTGATGATGCCATCCACCATTTTGCCTGCCAGCAGTTGCAAACTGGAACGGGAGCGCGCGATATCAGAACCGGAGTTGCACAGCAAAATGCGGTAGCCGTTCTGTTCCGCCTGTTCTTCAATGCCTTTCACCAGCTCGGCACAGAACGGGTTGGAGATATCCGATACCAGCACAAGGATCATCGAACTGCGTGCGGTGCGTAACTGGCGTGCCAGTAAATTCGGCTGGTAGTTGCTCTCTTTGATCGCCTGCAGGACTTTCTCGCGATTCTTGTCTTTGACCGTTTCACTGTTGTTCAACACGCGTGAAACCGTCGCGACAGAGACGCCCGCTAAACGGGCGATTTTCTGGATGGACATGGTAGCAACTCTTGCTCGGAGAGATGAGACGCAGGCTACCATAAATCTGCGTAGACAATAAGTTAGCCCGGCCGGAACCGGGCGATAAATCAAACGCTGACTTTGGCCCAGCGCTGCTGTTGATGGCTTTGCACAATCGCGTCAACAATCGCCATCACCTGCGCACCATCATGGAAGGTGGCGAAGCGGGCATCCCGTTGTTGGGGGGCTTCGCCCTGCGCCACCGCCTGGTAAAACTGCTGCATCATATTGCGGAACGCATCGGGCCAGCCCTCAATATGGCCGCCGGGGAAACGGGCGCGGTTGGCGATGTCCGGATTCAATAACGCCGGATCGTCGGACAACACTTGATTAGCCTTGTGCCGGTTTCCCAGCCACAGTTGCTGCGGCACCTCCTGATCCCACGCCAGCGAACCCAGGCTGCCGTTCACTTCCAGGTTAAGACGGTTTTTACGCCCCGCCGAGACCTGCGACACGCTGAAGCTGCCTTTACTGCCATCATCAAAGCGAAACAGCACAAAGCCCATATCTTCGGTGGTCACCTCACGGGATTCATACTGGGTTTCATCCGACGACGCGCCAAAGGTGGCGGCATCCCCGACGCTGGCTTTGCGAGTCGGCCAGACAATCGAGAGATCGGCCATCACTTCAACAATTTTTCTGCCGGTGACGAACTGAATGGTGTCACACCAGTGCGAACCGATGTCCGCCACCGCGCGCGAAGCGCCCCCCTTCTCGGCATCCACGCGCCAGTTGTAGTCGGTCTCTTCCAGCATCCAGTCCTGTAAGTAACTGCCCTGCGCGGAGAACAACCGTCCCAGTTGCTGATAACGCACCATACTGGCAGCCTGCTGGACCATGGCGAACTGGCGATAGACGAAGCTGACGCCATGCACCACACCCGCCTGATCAGCCAGTTCCACCAGTTCTCGGGCTTCATCCATCGTCATACACAGTGGCTTTTCCGAGAATACGTGTTTTCCTGCGCGCAGGATCTGGCGGTTAATGGGGGCGTGCAGATGGTTGGGCGTGCAGTTGTGTACCGCATGCAGTCCTTCATGTTTTAAAAATGCCGCCACATCACTGTAGGCATGCGGCACATTCAGCGCAGCGGCACGCGCCTCTGCGGCGGGTTGGCTGGCATCACAAATTGCCACCACGTTGATGTTGCCGAGGCGGCGCAGCGCCTCAATGTGCGCCGGGCCAATAAACCCGGTGCCGATAATTCCAACGTTAATCACCTTAATGCTCCTCAAACCAGACCCAACTGGGCGCGCACGTTAGCCTGCTGATCGCCCTGGGCCGCAAAATCATCAAAGGCACGATCGGCCACCGGGATGATGTGGCGTTGGATGAACGCCGCCCCTTCCCGCGCACCTGTGTCGCTGTCTTTCAGACAGCACTCCCACTCCAGCACAGCCCAACCGTCATAGTCATACTGCGCCAGCTTGCTGAAGATGCCTTTGAAATCGACCTGCCCGTCACCCGGCGATCGGAAGCGTCCGGCGCGATCGATCCAGCGCTGATAACCGCCGTAAACACCGCTGCGGCCGTTGGGCAGGTATTCCGCATCCTTGACGTGGAAGGCTTTGATGCGCGAGTGGTAGATGTCGATGAATTGCAGATAATCCATCTGCTGCAGATGCAGATGGCTGGGATCGAACAGGATGTTACAGCGCGGGTGATGGTTAACCCGCTCCAGGAAACGCTCAAAGGTGACGCCATCATGCAGATCTTCACCCGGATGAATTTCATAGCAGACGTCAACGCCGTGGCGATCAAACTCGTCCAGCACCGGCTGCCAGCGACGCGCCAGCTCACTGAACGCCTCATCCAGCAGCTGTGGATTGTGCGGCGGCCAGGGGTAGAGATACGGCCAGGCCAGAGAGCCAGAAAAGGTCGCATGTGCACTCAACCCAAGCTTTGCCGATGCCGCCGCTGCCTGCTTCACAGTATTGATCGCCCAGGCGGTGCGTTTGCGATTATCACCGCGCACGGCGGCTGGCGCGAAGCCGTCAAAAGCGACGTCATGTGCCGGATGGACCGCAATCAGTTGCCCCTCAAGGTGCGTTGAAAGTTCACTCACTTCCAGACCATAGCTCGCCAGCAGCCCGGTGATGTCATCGCAATAGGTCTGGCTGCTGGCCGCTTTATTCAGGTCAAAAATCGCCGGATGGTTGCAGGGGATCTGCAACGCCCGGTAGCCCAGCGCGGATGCCCACTGCGCCAGCCCCTCCAGTGAATTGAATGGCGCCTTTTCTCCAATGAACTGCGACAGAAAAATGCCCGGTCCTTTTAACGTTTTCACGTCCACCTCCTGTTAAATCAAACCGCTTCATCCCGATATTTAAAGGTGAAGAGGAAAAGAATGGCGATCGCGGCGGCGGCCACCGCCGGGATCCACCAGAATGTTGCCCAGTTCTGGGGGGTGCCTTGGCCCGCCACCAGGCCGTTGTAGAGCGCGCCGGAAATTTGCGATCCCAGCAGCATGCCAATGCCATAGGTGAACATCACCACCATGCTCTGCGCCTGGCCTTTCACCTTCTCGCCGGCAATGCGGTCGGTGTAGATGAATCCCACTACGAAGAAGAAGTCGTAACAGACGCCGTGTAACAGGATGCCGAGATAGATCAGCATCCGGCTTTCATCACTCATGCCGAGGGCAAACAGGGCGTAACGAATAAACCAGGCGCACATGCCCGCCAACAGCATGTATTTCACCCCGAGGCGGCGGAACAGCAGGGGGATCACCAGCATAAAGGCGATTTCCGACATCTGACCAAATGACATCACGGTACTGACGTCCTGTACGCAAGCATCTGCCAGCCATGAGGCGGTGAAGGCGTAATAGGTGCCGAGCGGAATGGAGATCAGCGTGGCGCACAGGGCAAAGATGAAGAAGTGGCGGATTTTTAGCAGCGCAAAGGCATCGGCACAAAACAGATCGCGCACTCTCAGCGGCAGCCCTTTAGCGGGTGCAGGCGTATGCGGCAGCGTCAGGCTGTAAATCGCCAGCGCGACCGAACAGATCGCCGCCAGCAAGAAGATGCCGGTGCTGGCCGAAATACCCGTCACGCCGATGAAGATCCCCGCGACAATCCAGCCAATGGTGCCGAACACGCGCACAATCGGGAAACTTTTGTCACTGCGGGTCAGGCTGTGGAAAGCAATGTTATTCGCCAGCGCCAGCGTCGGCATGAAGCACAAGGTATAGCCAAACAGCAGCGCAATCAGCAGTGCACCGTTTTCCGCCTCCAGTGCGCCAGGCACGAACCATAGGATCACCGCGCCTGCCAGATTCATCACCGCCATCACTTTCTGTGACGGGAAGAAACGATCTACCAGCATACCCAAAACAAACGGCGACAAGATTGAGGCGATCGGCCCGGCGGAGAAAGCATCACCAATCAGCAACGACATGTTGTGGTTGCTCATCACCAGACCCAAGGTCACCGACCAACTGCCCCAGATGAAAAACTGCATGAACATCATCAGCGAGAGTCTGGGAACCAGCATTCGCTGGGGCACCACTCCGCTTTTTTCACTTTGAATAGCCGACATATCAGAACCCTCGCATGCATAAAGTAATCGATTACAAAATCAATTCAAGCGTAAAGTAATCGATTACAAAATGAATTAAGTGCGTGTTGATCACATTTCGAAGGAAATGTTAGTAGGATCGCGGTTGGGAGATTCTGAGGTCAGGGGGGCAGTTCTCAGTTGAGCAAATGGCGCCAACGCCGTCTGGAGCCGCACCGGGGCTGGCGGTTGAACCCCCGTCACCCCTGCAATTCCCGCCGCAAAAACTTCCCGGAAAAGGTCTTCGGTAAAGAGGTGCGGAAATAAATGCGACGCGGCAGTGCAAACCGCCCGCAGCGTGAGACAACCTGCTGCGTGATGAGGCGTTTGAGCGCCCTCTCCTGCACACGGCTCAACGCAACCGTCACCACATACAGCGCAATCATCTCCCCCAGCAGAGGATGCGGTGTACGCACCGCCACCGCTTCGATAATCCCTTCAATTCCTGACAGTGCCTGTTCCACTTCAGCGGTAGAGAGGCGCTTTCCGCCAATATTGATCACATCATCGAGACGCCCAAGCAGGATGATTTTTCCCCCCTGCTGTACCGCGCAGTCGTGGGTGGCATAAGCCCAGCGGCCATCGCGTTGTATCCAGTAGCGTTGATCGTGCTGGATATCATCCTGCCATAAGGTCGACATACCGCCAGGGCCCAGGGTTTCATTGACGATCAACATCCCGGCTTCGCCCGCATCGCAGGTTTCCCCGTTAAGCGGATTGATGATCTCCACAGCGCGCGAAAATACCGGGCTTAGCGCTGTACCCTGACCCGCCAATAGCGGCCAGCCGGATTCAGTCTGCCAGTAGTGATTCTCACAACGCACGCACAACTGTTGCGCCACCCAGCTGTCCGTGGCCTGATCGAGCGGTTCCCCTGCCAGATACAAGGTGCGCAGGGATGCCAGGCTGGCGTGGGGTGTGCCCTGCTGCCGCGCCAAACGGATGGCACCCGCAATGGTCAGCATCCGCGTGATGCCCAGCTCTTCCACCATCCGCCACCAAGGTTGTCCGGGGGCGTTGCAGGGGCTGTTCTCACACATCACCGTGGTGATCCCCGCCAGCAGTGGCGCATAGATGCCGTAACTGTGGCCCGTGACCCAACCCACATCCGCCGAGGTGAAGAACACCTCATCGTCTTGCAGTTTAAACAGGTGATGCAGACTGGCCAGCAGAGCGACCGCATAACCGCCGGTATCACGCACGATGCCTTTGGGCGTGCCGGTGGTGCCGGAGGTAAACAGCAGATGCGAGGGAGCAGCTGATGCCAGCCAGACGCAGGGTTGAGTGTGTCCCTGATGTTCGGCCAGTTGCTGCAGGAAGGCATTTGAGGCGGTATCCACCACGCGCATAGCCTCGATGTTGCAGGGGATAGCGGGTAGATCACCACGCCCACGGCGCTCGCTGTGATGCAGCAGCAGCGCAGGTTGACTGGCTGCCACGCGTTGCGCGAGGGCGTCACCGGTGATACCCGAATAAACCACCACATGCACCGCGCCGAGACGCGCGCAGGCCAGCATCGCCACCGCCGCCAGCGGCGTCATCGGCAGGGCAATCAGCACCCGGTCACCGGCTTTTATTCCCCAGCTAAACAGCAGGCTGCTCAGCGCGTTGACCTGCTGCCACAGTGCCTGATAGCTCAGGCGATGCGTCTCGCCCCGATAGTCACGATGGATAATGGCGCAGCGGTCGCCGCGCTCGGCCAGATGCCGGTCGAGGGCATTAAAGCAGAGATTGGTTGTGCCACCGGGAAACCACTGGCTGCGCGGTCCACCCTCAATCACCTCAACCACCTGACGGAACGGCTGCTGCCAGTAAATACGCTGCGCCTCTTGCTGCCAAAGTGCAAGGTTGAAGCCATCTTCCTCAACGTGCATCGCTAACATCGCTTGCCTCCGGCTGCACCGCAGATTGGCCATGCTGCTCGATGGCCTGCAGGAGCCACTCTGCATCTTCACCCACCCCTTCAAAACGCCCCGATCCCCAGGTCCAGAGCCACGGCAACCCGAGGAAATAGAGTCCAGGCTGCGTCGAGACGCCGCGCGTATGTTGCGGATAGCCGTTTTCCTTGAAAACTGGCAACGCGATCCAGCTGAAATCGGTGTGGAAACCGACGGCCCAGACAATAGCGCTGATGTGGCTGAGATCGATGGCGCTGGCTGATTGCTCTGGCTGCCACAATGGCTGATAACGCGGCTCTTCGGGTGCAGCGATGCCCTGCTCGGCGATCCAGGCATCAATGCTGTCTTTGATTTTTTGCGAGGTGGCGTCGGCGTTAGCGAGGTTGCTGTGCAGATCGTCCCCCGTCTGCAACTGGCCCTCGCGATATCCCAACAAGCGCCCGTAAAGTTGCATCCCCTGCAGGGCAAAAGCGCGCAGATCGATATCGCGTCCGCCGTCGCGACCGGTGACGTAGTGGTTGGTTTTACGCCGTGCATCTTCGCCCAGCGGATGATTCTCAACGGTGAGACGGTAATGCCCCATATCGTCCAGCCAGTCGACCACATCCCGTCCGCGATAGAAGCGCGCCACCCGCGGTGCGCTACCGACACACAGGTGCACGCGACGCCCCGCCAGATGCAGATCTTCGGCGATCTGCGCACCAGATTGCGCCGAGCCTACCACCAGCACTTCGCCCTCGGGCAGCTGCTGCGCAGATTTGTACTCAGCGGAATGCACCTGAACGATATGCTCGGGAAGCTGTTTCGAGAGTTCAGGGAAGCGCGGACGATGGTAATTTCCCACCGCCACCACCACCTGATCCGCCGTAAAAGGGCCGACGGAAGTTTGCAAAACAAAACCGTTGTCGCTTTTGCTCACCCGCTCTACCGTCACGCCCTCTCGCAACGGTGCGGCAAAACTCTGCGCGTAGCGTTCGATATAGGCGACGATCTCATCGCGCAGCATAAACCCGTGCGGGTCATCGCCATCGTAAGCAAAGCCCGGCAGCTTGCATTGCCAGTTCGGCGTCACCAGGCAGAAATTATCCCAACGCTGGTGCCGCCACGCCCACGCCAGTTGATGACGCTCCAGCACGATATGACGGATGTTTTTCTGCGTCAGGTTCCAGCTCATGGCGAGTCCGGCCTGCCCGCCGCCAATAATGACCACAGGATAATGATTGTTCATGGTGTACTCGCTTATTGTCAGACGGGAACCGGGGTGATGGTTTCCACCGTCACCTGCTGGTCGGCGCTAAACCGCTGGGCTTTCTGTGTGATCACCGCAGACTGATCCATGGCACTGGAGCAGAAGTAACCAAATTTCGCTTTTACCCGCTCGCTGGCTTCATCCAGCGCGCGGGTGCTGAGGGTGACAAACTCTTCCAGCGTATAGGGATGGTTCACCGTCAGGTGCTTCTCAATCGCGGTGGAAGGCGAATAGCAGGTATCTTTGCTGCCGTCGGGCCAGCAAACAACAAAATGCATCGCAGGCATTGCTCGCTCCTGTTAGTGATGTGTCATGCCGGTTAGCGGCTGTTGGTTAAGGTCCCAGTAACAGGCGCGCTGCTGCTGGTGCTGCAACATCAGTTTCTTATCGGCGGTCACCTGTCCGATAGGTGCGCAGGCGATGTGGCGGTCGGTAAAGCGTCTTTGCACTGCGGCACAGTCAGCGGGATTGACTGCCAGCAGAAAGCCAAAGCTGGGGAAGGCGCACAGCCACGGCTCCAGTTCAACCTCATCTGGGATGGGGATCGCCGCCAGATCGATCTCCGCTCCGACGCCTCCGCTCTCCAGCAGCATCACCAGCGTGCCGGCCAGCCCCGCCTGGCTGATATCTTTTGCCGCCTGGATGACTCCCTCAGCCGCCAGTTCGGGTAGCAGCGCCAGTGCTTGCCGCAATGTGGCTGGCTCTGCTTCGGTTGCGGCATCCCAGTTGAAACCCGGGGGATGCCAGCGTCCCTGTAAGTTGATGGCCGCCATCAGCGTCTGGCCCGGCTGCACCGCAAAGCTGCTGAGCGGATGCTGCGTTTCACCCAGCACCGCCACCGCGAGTTGCGGTTGATCGCTGCGCAGATTGGTATGTCCGCCGACGATCGGCACCTGATAGGCGCGTGACGCGGCGGCCATGCCCTGCAATACTTTCTCTGCATGCGGCAAGGCGTCATCCCACAGCGCGTTGACTACCGCCAGCGGCCTGCCGCCCATCGCGGCGATATCGCTGAGATTGACCATCACGCCACACCAGCCGGCAAACCAGGGATCTTCAGCCACAAAGCGGTGGATAAACCCTTCCATCGCCAGCAGCTTGAAGCCCTCGCCGTCCGGGATCAGCGCACAGTCATCGCCATTGGCCTGCGGATTGGGCCATGCCTCCCGCAGTTGTTGCGCCACCTGCTGAATATCGCGCTTGTGGGCAATGCCGCTGAACTGGTGCAGCCGGGCGATCAACGCCGTTAATGTGTCAGGCATAGGCCGCTCCGGTTAGAAAGTCGGGCATCTCCGCCACCTGTCTGCGCGGCGCGGTATTGATCACCATGCCGCTTTGCGGGTCGTGACACGGCGGGTAATAGTCGAGATCGGCCTGCATCCGCGCGTGCTTTACGCCACGCAGTTCCAGCCAGTCCAGTGTTTGCCAGTGCATGCGTCTGAACAGGGGTTCGTTCTGGTGCTGCACCTGGGCATAAAAGGCCGTGCAGCCCAGCGCATGGGCGCTGCACACTGCCAGACGAATCAG
The DNA here is from genome assembly GCF_059412425.1 of Pantoea sp. CFCC18177. Lineage (NCBI taxonomy): Bacteria > Pseudomonadati > Pseudomonadota > Gammaproteobacteria > Enterobacterales > Erwiniaceae > Pantoea > Pantoea sp. CFCC18177. The sequence continues at coordinate 170,978 of NZ_JBNBPL010000008.1, read as the reverse complement.
CGTCGGGCCGAGCTGCCCCTGACGGCGATAGGCACTGTCCACCGCCAGCCGTGACCCCATCCAGATACCCGGTTCCAGTTGATGAATACGCACCGTACCCACCACCTCCTCGTGCCAGCCCGCCATGCTGCCTAGCGCCACCAGCAGGTGCGCATGCTGGTCGATGTCGTCGAGATCGTGGCCGGTAAACAGCTGCTGTTCGTGGCAAAACACTCGCTGGCGCAGCGTATATGCCTGTTGGCGCTCCCACGGCAGCGTGACCCATTTGATGGTGTAACCCGCATAGTGATGCATCTTGCCTCCTCAGGCCGTGGCCTGCTCAAAACTGGAGAGGGATGAGCACGCCCCGCAGCGACCACAGCCCGCTTTGATATCCTTTGAACGCAGATTAGCGCGGTTAAGCATCTGACCCAGTGGTTGCAGGATAGCGGACATAAAGGCGCTGTCCGGCGCGGCATGGTGCTCCAGCGGTGTACCGCTGATCGGCACAAAAGGCACGACAAACGGATAGACGCCCAGTTCGATCAACGTCTCCGACAGCGACAAAATCGCCTCGGGCGTATCGCCCAGCCCGGCAAGAATGTAAGTGCTGACTTGCCCGCGACCGAACACCTCAACCGCGTCGGCAAACGCCACCAGATACTGCTCGACGCTGACCTGGGCTTTGCCCGGCATAATGCGTTTGCGCACGCTGGGTGTGACCGCTTCCAGATGCATGCCCAGAGAATCAATGCCCGCCTGCTTCATGCGCTGAAACCACATCGGATCGCCCGGCGGTTCGCACTGGCCTTGCAACGGCAAATCGACAGCCGCTTTGATCGCTACCGCACTCTCCACCAGGATACGCGCACCGCGATCGCTGCCCGACGGGGTGCCGGTGGTCATCACCATATGTTTTACCCCGTCCAGTTCCACCGCGGCTTTAGCCACTTCGGCCAGTTGCTGCGGGGTTTTACGGGCGATGGTGCTGCCCGCCGCCAGCGACTGCCCGATGGCGCAGAACTGGCAGGCTTTGGCACGATTTTCATAGCGGATGCAGGTTTGTAACACCGTGGTCGCCAGCACATCGGTGCCGTGCAGCGTGGCGATCTGCGAGTAGGGGATCCCCTCCGCCGTCTGGCGATCGTAGAAGCGCGGCTTGTGCGCGATGCTGATCTCGCGCACCGGAATGCTCTGGTTATACAGACGAGTGGCCCCGGACGCCTCATGCCGCACCTGCCACGGCGAGCGGTGCGCCGAATGGGTGTAAATCGGCACCATGACGGTGACGCCGTCGATGTCCATCGCCTGATGATCCGACGGACCCGCGCCGCCGTGACGACTGACATGCTCCTGCTGCGGGTTGATGACCTGAACACCCTGGGTGAGCAGTTCAGTGATCAGTTGCTGACGCGTTGAAGGCTGGTTCTGCATCGCGATCTCCTTCGGTATCCGGGATGACATAGCGGGCGGGTTTGTCGTTAAGCCGTAAACTCAGCAGTTCAGGGCGAGCATAGTGCCCCACAGAGTCCATCATGCGTTTACGTTTGGTGATCAGCGCCATATCCAGGTCGGCAATCAAGATGCCTGGCCCTTCGGTCAGCGGCGGCACCAGATGCCGCCCTTCCGGTGAGATGATGGCGGTGTTGCAGCCTCCGCGCAGCCCCTTCTGCAACGCAGGATCGGCAGTGAGCTCCGCAATCTGCGCTTCCGTCAGCCAACCGGTGGCATTAATCACAAAGCAGCCGGATTCCAGCGCGTGATGGCGGATGGTGACATCCATCTGCTCAGCGAAGATCGGCCCCACCAGCGAGCCGGGAAACTGGCTGCAGTGGATCTCCTCGTGCTGCGTCATCAGGCTGTAGCGCGCCAGCGGGTTGTAATGCTCCCAGCAGGCCAACGCGCCCACCCGTCCAACGGCGGTCTCCACCACTTTCAGGCCCGCGCCATCCCCCTGGCCCCAGATCATGCGCTCATGGTACGTCGGGGTGATTTTGCGACGTTTCAGCACCAGTTCGCCGCTGGCGTCAAACACCAGTTGCGTGTTGTAGAGCGTGCCGCGATCGCGCTCGTTGACGCCCAATACCACCACTATTTTGCGCAAACGCGCCCGTTCGCCTACCGCGTGGGTAATCGGCCCCGGCACCACCACGGCCTGATCGTAGAGTTGCAGATGGGCCGCGCCCGCCGTCATCGCCGGGGTGATAAACGAGAAATAGGGGTAATAGGGCACAAAGGTCTCGGGAAACACGATGATTTCTGCGCCCTGCTCTGCGGCTTCGTCGATGGCCTCCAACACCCTGGCCAGCGTCTTGCTGGCCTCGTGCAGGTCGGGGGCAATCTGGGCGGCGGCCGCACGAATGATGCGTGATCCAGCCATGGTGCGCCTCCGCTTACATTGTCCAGGTATCAATGATCACCGCGTTGTCACGCACGTGCAGCAGCTTAAGATCCAGCACATCCAGCGGATTAATCGGGCGGATACCCTCCACCAGTGATGGCTCACCGTGGCCATACAGCGCCTGTAAGGCGAAGCGACAGGCAAACACTTTGCCGCCCTCACCCATAAACTTGGTCAGTTGATTGGCGTAGTTCTGATGGCCAGGAAAGGCTTCCGCGCCGATAGTGGGATAGCCACGCTGCACGCCGAGCAGCACACCCGGCCCGTACAGCAGAATGGAGGTTTCAAAACCTTTGCGTTGCAGGCGAGTGGCCTGCAGCATGTTGACCAGGCCAATCGATCCCTCAAATGCCACGGTGTGGAAAGTCACCAGCGCTTTCTGGCCCGGCTCCGCTTTCACGTCTTCAAACACTTTCTCTTCATAATCGACAAAGAAATCGCCGGTCTGATGGGCAGGTAATGTGATTTTCGGCATAGCACTGTTCTCCTGTTCAGGGTCTGAGGGAGTCTGGCTCCCCGTGATGGCACATCCGCAGGTGATGCCCTTAAACAGGAGCAAAGGGCGTGCCAGCCGCCGATCGACCCGATGCAATCAAGATCCCATCAACTGCTCACTTTGTGCGCTAAAAAATTTCTAATGGGACAGTCACGCGGTTGAACCGTCGCATTCGAAGAGGGCTACATGTCGCGAAATGCACTAAATTGATGCCAAAATGCACCAATAAAGCACACATATGAAATCATCATGCAATCAATGATGCAATCAATAGGATTGGTGATTGCAGGTCATGACATCCCACGGCATAGTGAACGAAATCTGCTCAATCTGAGGCTGCCATGCTGACCAAACTCTCCAGCCGCTGGGGTACCCATCAGAACCAACACACGCCGCGCCCGGCCTATCTGCTGATTGCAGATATCATTGCGGACGGCATTAACAGCGGTGAATTTCAGCCGCGCGACCGCCTGCCGCCGCTGCGCGATCTCGCCGTATCGCTGTCACTCAACTACACCACCGTGACGCGCGGTTACGCCGAGGCAAAACGGCGGGGATTGATTGACTCCCGCCCTGGCCTGGGCAGCTTTATTCGCGGCAAAGTGCCGGCCGTGCCATTGAGTGGCGGCAGCAGTTATGAGATGACCATGAACTCACCGATTGAGCCGGGCGAAGAGCTGGCGCAGGCGATCAGTGAAGGGGCGATGAATCTGTTTGCGCAGAAAAACATCCTTGGTTTGCTGCGCTATCAGGACTTCGGCGGGCAGGCTGACGACAAAGCGATGGCAAAAGTGTGGCTGGAGAAACAGCTACCCAAAGTGAATATCGAAGAAGTATTGATTGCGCCCGGCATTCATAGTGCGTTGGTGGGGTTATTGACACTGCTGTGCCGCAAAGGCGGCTGCGTTTGCGTCAGCGATCTGATCTATCCAGGGCTTAAAGCCATCGCCAGCCAGCTCAACATCACCCTGCAATCCTTGCCCTGTGATGAAGACGGTCCGCTGCCCCGCGCTTTTGAACAGCAGTGCCAGACCAGCCAGGTGAGTGCGCTGTATATCAATCCTACCTTACAGAACCCTACCACCCTGACGCTGCCGCTGCGGCGGCGTGAAGCGCTGGCGGATGTCGCCGCCCGCTACAGCATCCCGGTGATTGAAGATGAGGCCTATGCCGCGCTGATGACCGAGCATATTGCCTCGTTCAGCGAGCTGATCCCCGAGCTGACGTGGTACATCACCGGCATGTCGAAATGCTTTGGCCCTGGTCTGCGCACCGCTTTTATCAAAGGGCCGGGCAAGCGTAATACGCAGCTGTTAGCCGGTGCGCTGCGTGCGCTGAATGTGATGGCGAGCCCGATCACCAATGCGCTGGCTACCCAGTGGATTCAGGACGGTACTGCCGATCGCGTGCTGCAATCCATCCGCACCGAAGCGGGCATCCGGCAAAAACTGGCCGCCGATATACTGAGAGCATTCACGGTGAAGGCGTCGCCTCAGGGCTTTCATCTGTGGCTGTTGCTGCCGCGTCATCTGAACTGGAACCCGGCCGAAGTGGCGGTCAAACTGCGTGAGCTGGGCGTCAGCGCTGTCTCCAGCGCGGCATTTTGCACCGATAACAATCCACCGGATGCGCTGCGTATTTGCCTCGGCGGCGCCTGGTCGCGTGCGGTCTGCGCGGAGAACTTGCAGACCATTGCGCACGTACTTGAGCATCCCGAGCACTATCACAGTATTGTGCTGTGAAGCGTTATAGCCGCCTCTGTGCAGCTCCTGACGGCGTTTGCAGAAGCTATTTATTCAACGCCTGCCAACGCTTATATACCTCAATCGCCTGAGGATCCGCCTGATGAATCATCGGGAGGCGGCGCTGCGCGATCGGTTTAGCATACTCCGCGTAAAACGTTTCCAGCTCGAAATATTTTCGGTCATCACGATAATACGGCACGTACTCTTCACGCGTGGTGATGTAAACCACCTTGCGCGGGCTGCAGTAATAGAGCGCCCCTAAACACATCGGGCAGGGACTGGCCAAAATGTAGATATCGCAATCACTGAGGTTTTCCGTGCCCAGCTTGCGGCAGGCTTCACGCACCGCGAGAATTTCCGCATGCGCGGTGGGATCGGTGGTCTGCGCCACTTGGTTGGCGCTTTCTGCGATCACCTCATCACCACGTACGATCACCGTGGCAAACGGGCGTCCGCCCTCTTCTACGTTTTTCATCGCCAGGTCGATGGTGCGTTTCACGAAATTCATACTGCCTCCTGTTGTTTTCACGACGAGTGTCGATGTGAAAAGGCTACCCCCGATCCTTGATAAGTAAAAAGTCTCATTTATTATCAAACCTATAATCTGAAATTATAGGTTGTATGATGATCCTGCGTTATATCCACTATTTCCTCGCCGTCGCGGAGTGCGGCAGTTTCACCCGTGCGGCAGAGGCGTTACATGTGTCTCAACCGGCCCTGTCACAACAAATTAAGTTGCTGGAGCAGGCGCTGGATGTGCAACTGTTTGACCGCAGCGCGCGCACCATTCGCTTAACGGATGCAGGGCGCGTGTACCAGCGTTATGCCACGCAGGCGATGAAAGATTTAGAGGCGGGGAAACGGGCCATCCATGATGTGCAGGATTTGCAGCGCGGTACACTGCGGCTGGGGGTCACCCCCACTTACACGCCGTGGCTGGTTGGGCCCTTGATGGCCGAGTTCAGGGCGCGCTGGCCTGGTATTCATCTGGCGATAAATGAGGCGACACAGGACAAAATTGAGCAGCAACTGATCGCTGATGAACTGGATGTGGGGCTGGGATACGCGGGCGAACACTCCGTGGATTTGCAGCGCATCTCTCTGATGCAGGAAGCGCTCTCTTTGGTGGTCAACAACAATCATCCCCTGGCAAAACGGAGTTCACTGATCCTCGCCGATTTAGACGCGTTGCCACTGGTGTTACTGAATACCGGATTTACCACCCGAACGGAGATTGATCATCACTTGCATCAGCAAGGTGTCGCACCGAGCATTGTGGCGGAATCGAACACTCTGGGAGTGGTGCTGGAATTGATTGAACATGCCCCGCTGGCGGCGCTGTTACCGGATACCTTAGCGCGTCGGCATGCCACACTGATTGCGTTGAAAATCGAACCCGCGTTTGCAGAACGCACTGGCGTGCTGCTGATGCGGCAAGGTTCCATCCATGCGGCTACGCAGGCGTTTAAAACTTTGCTGAATGAGATGTTGAAAGCTGGATGGGGCGACTCAAAGGAAAAATGCTAAAGCTCTCCTCTGCATCTCCTCCACTTTCCCAATAATCAATCCCTTATTATGGGATTGATGCACAGCCTGGCCGCCCAATACCCCGTCAAAAAATGATAACAATTATCATTACAAGTAATTGACATGTTTTGCCAACGGTTGCAAACTCCAGCAACATTTGACACCCGTCACAAACCCGAAACATTTTCAGAGCATGTGTGCGCACGTGAGGCTGGCTTTTGTGGTTTTTGAGGCCGTTTACTGGACTGCCTGCGGGGTAATCGAGGTGTCAGCTTACGGAGGTGTCAGACATAAAATATTGTTTTAAAACATGACATTATAAATATAAATAGTATTGATGAGCATAAGTCACTTTATTGAACTTCCTGAAAAGGACTTATTTAAATATGGATAATATCTCGCATGAATAACGGTAGAAATATTGTGGTTACCCTGGTGGGTATTGTATTGCTGCTGCTGGGGCTGGCCCTTGGCGCAGGCGGAATCTATCTCATTACGCTGGGCGGTTCCTGGTTCTACTTGCCTGCTGGGCTGGTGATTGCGGCCAGTGGTGTTGGCCTGATCCGCCATAAAAGCTGGGCACTGTATGTGGCCTGGGCACTCCTCGCCGTCAACCTGATCTGGGCGTTCGGTGAAGTCGGCATGGATTTCTGGCAGTTGGTTCCGCGTACCGTGACCTTCCTGGTGGTGGCGCTGATTGTCACGCTGAGCGCCGCAAAACTGCTGAACAGCAGTCAATTACCGGTTCTCTCATGCAAACGCTCCGCAACCCTTTCTGCGGTACTCGCACTTAGTATTGTGGCGATTTTTGCCAGTATGTTCCGCATCCATCCGGTGGTGGAAGCCAGCGGTGAAGCCTTGCCCGTACTGGATGAAAAAGCCGCCGACAACAGCGGTAATGACTGGGCAGCATGGGGACGCAATACCGGCGGTCAGCGCTTTGCGCAGTTCAATCAGATCAATACCACTAACGTGAAAGACCTGAAAGTGGCCTGGACTTATCACACCGGCGATCTGGCGATTAACGGTGCTGAATATCAGGTGACGCCGCTGAAAGTGGACAACACCATGTACCTGTGTACGCCGCTGAACAAAGTGATTGCGCTGGACCCGGTCAGTGGTAAAGAGAAATGGCGCTTCGACCCACAGATTGAAGAGACCTCGGGCAACAAGAGCTGGAAACGCTGCCGTGGCGTGGCCTACACCGAGTTAGCGCCTGCTGCGCAAAGTGACGCGCAGCCTGCCATTGCCGGCAATAAACGCATCATCAGCACCACTGTGGATGGTCGTATCTTCTCGCTGGATGCCGAAACCGGCAAGCTGGATAAAAGCTTTGGCAGCAACGGTTTCGTGAACCTGCTGAACGGCCTTGGCCCTACCGCGCATGGCTCCTACTATCTGACCTCTGCTCCGCTGGTGGCAGACGGGGTGATCATGGTGGGTGGCAAGCTTAATGACAACCTCACCACCGGCGAAGCCTCGGGTGTGGTGCGTGGCTATGATGCCCGTACCGGTCAACTGCTGTGGGCCTGGGATGCCTCACGCGGTGCGAAAGACAGCAGCCCGCTGCCTGAAGGCCAGAACTACGCGATTGAAACCCCGAACTTCTGGGGTACCGCCGCCTATGACGCCAAGCTGGGTATCGCTTACTTCCCGACCGGCAACCAGACCCCTGATTTCTGGACCGGCAACCGTCACAGCTACTCTGACGAATACAACGACTCGGTGGTCGCCGTTGAGCTGAAAACCGGTAAAGAGGTCTGGCATTTCCGTACCGCCAACCAGGATCAGTTTGACTACGATGTGTCATCGCAGCCGATTCTCTACGATATGCCAGGCAAAGACGGCAGCATCACGCCGGTCCTGATTCAGCTGACCAAGCGTGGACAAGTGTTCGTGCTGGACCGTCGCGATGGCAAGCCAGTGATCCCGGTGGAAAATCGTAAAGTCTCGACCGACGCCATGCCGGGCATGCGTGTGGCAGAAACTCAGCCTTACTCGGCGATCTCAGTGGGTACCGAAGCACTGAAAGAGTCTGATATGTGGGGCGCATCGATTTTCGACCAGCTGTATTGCCGTATTCAGTTTAAGAAAATGCGTTGGGAAGGCGAGTTCACGCCGCTCTCTGACAAACAGCGTACGCTGATTTATCCGGGCTATTACGGTGGCTTTAACTGGGGTGGCGGTGCAATTGATGCCTCAACCGGTACGCTGATCGTGAACGATATTCGCATGGCGCAGTGGGGCCAGTTTATCAAACGTGAAGATGCCGATGCGCGCGGTCTGCAAGCGACCACCGAAGGGGAGTATTCCGAGCAGTTGGGTACACCGTGGGGCGTGGAGCGCGGCATGTTTATCTCTCCGCTGGGTGTTCCTTGCTTTAAACCGCCATTTGGTTCGATGACGGCGATCGATCTGGCAAGCGGCAAAACCCGCTGGCAGGTCCCGCTGGGCACCATCAAGGATGCGCCAATTCACGGTGTGGCACCGGGTCTGGATATTCCTTTAGGTATGCCAACCATGGGCGGCCCGCTGGTGACCAAAGGTGGACTGACCTTCTTCCACGGTTCACTCGACTACTACGTGCGTGCCCTGGATAACAACACCGGTAAAGAGTTGTGGCGCGGCCGTCTGCCTGTGGGTGGACAAGGCGCACCGATGACGTACATGGGTGAGGACGGTAAGCAGTATGTGGTGGTGGTCGCGGGCGGTGCAACCCGCACCGGCACCAATGACAACCGTGGCGATGACGTCATCGCTTATGCGCTGCCATAAACGCTGAATAGGACAACCGGGTTAACTGACGTTAACCCGGTTTTTTTTGCCTGCGTATTTGCATCTGGCTTGACGACCTATTGGCATTTTACTTGGCGACCACTTGCAGATAACTTGACCATCGCTGACGCAATCTGCCTGTCAGATTGAGTTGGCGTATGGCCTTAAATCTGAACGACTGCTGTGTGCCCAGGCTGTGTGAAAACTGTGACCTAAAACTGAAGTGCGCGCATCTACGCAAAATCTGGAATAAATCGACAGGTTAGCTGAGCCAAATTTTACGTATGAGCGCTGTTTCAACCCTTGTTTTATGCAGATTAAGCGACCAAAACAGTTTTCACACAGCCTGTGCCAACAGCGGACGTTGTTAAGCCCATGCAGTAGAGATTCACGAAGAACAGACGTTATATTTTGTCCTGATTGACACGGGATGAAAGCTCCTGATGGCTCTCTTTTCGCTCGCTGTAACGATCCGCAAGATAACCGGTTTGTCCCTTAAGCAGCAGTGTGATTTTAAACAGCTCCTCAGCTACATCGACGATGCGGTCATACCATGACGAAGGTTTCATTCGTCCGTTTTCGTCGAATTCTTGCCATGCCTTGGCTACGGAGGACTGGTTGGGGATCGTAAACATCCGCATCCAGCGGCCCAGAATACGCATCTGGTTCACTGCATTGAAGGACTGAGAACCGCCGCAGACCTGCATTACCGCAAGTGTTTTGCCCTGCGAAGGACGAACCGCGCCTTCACTTAAGGGTATCCAGTCAATCTGCGCCTTCATAACTGCGCTCATAGCCCCGTGCCGTTCCGGAGAACTCCACACCATCCCGTCACACCATCTGACCAGACCGCGTAGCTCGGTCACTTTAGGGTGCGTGTCCGGCGCATCATCCGGCAGGGGTAAACCGGTGGGGTTAAAGAGTTTTACCTCCGCGCCCATCTCCGTCAGCAGGCGACCAGCTTCTTCCGCGGCAAAACGGCTGTAGGATCGCTCTCTTACTGAGCCATACAGGATCAGAATCCGTGGCGGTTCCTGCAGGTGGAGGCGTTCCGCGATGTGTTGATCAAAGCATTCTGTGTTCAGGGCAGGAAATTGTTCCATTTTTCTCCTCCGGAGAGAACAGGTGATTTCAAAATCAATACATATGATTTAGCATATGTGTATTCTAAAGGGAACGGAGTGATAAATGCTACAACCTGTTCAGTTTTTCAAAATCTTGTCGGATGAAACACGGCTTGCCATCGTCATGCTTCTCCGGGAGTCCGGTGAACTGTGCGTCTGCGATATCTGCGCGGCCACCTCTGAATCGCAGCCCAAAATCTCGCGACATATGGCTATCCTTCGCGATGCCGGGCTGGTTCTTGACCGTCGTGAAGGCAAATGGATCCACTATCGTCTGTCACCCCACATACCGGCGTGGGCAGCTGAGACAATCACAACGTCCTGGCAATGTATGCGGGAGGATGTGCGTGAATGGCTGGATAAATCAGCCAGCACCTCCTGCTGAGGCAGGATAACATATTTACATAATCATATATGATGGAGTCTGAGATGCTTTTGGCAGGGAGTATATATTTACTGACGCTGGTACTGGTGATCTGGCAACCCAGAGGTCTGAGTATTGGCTGGAGCGCGAGTATCGGGGCAGTGCTGGCTCTTGGGACCGGTGTCATCCATATCGCTGATATTCCCATTGTCTGGAGTATCGTTTGGAACGCGACAGCGGCATTTATTGCGGTCATCATCATCAGCCTGCTGCTCGATGAGTCCGGCTTCTTTGAATGGGCCGCACTGCACGTCTCCCGCTGGGGTAACGGACGTGGTCGCCTACTGTTCACCTGGATAGTCTTGCTCGGTGCCGCTGTTGCTGCGTTGTTTGCCAACGACGGCGCCGCGCTAATCCTGACGCCAATTGTGATTGCGATGCTGCTCGCACTGGGGTTCAGCCAGGGCACGACACTGGCCTTTGTCATGGCAGCAGGATTTATTGCAGATACAGCCAGCCTTCCTCTCATTGTTTCTAACCTGGTGAATATCGTCTCGGCGGACTTCTTCGGTCTGGGCTTTATGCAGTACGCCTCCGTTATGATCCCCGTGGATGCGGCAGCGATTGCGGCCACGCTGATCATGCTGCATCTCTTCTTCCGCAGGGATATTCCGGCAACATATGACGTTTCGCTGTTGAAGAAGCCTACCAGTGCGATCAAGGATCCGGCAACCTTCAGGGCGGGCTGGATTGTCCTGTTATTGCTGCTTGTCGGTTTCTTTGTTCTGGAGCCGCTGGGGGTCCCGGTCAGTGCGATAGCGGCGGCTGGCGCAGCAGTGCTGTTTGTGGTGGCGAAAAGAGGTCATTCCATCAACACCGGGAAAGTCCTGCGCGGTGCGCCATGGCAGATCGTTATTTTCTCGCTGGGCATGTACCTCGTGGTCTATGGCCTGCGCAATGCAGGGCTCACGGAGTACCTGTCTGGCGTGCTGAATCTGCTGGCAGACAAGGGGTTATGGGCAGCGACGTTCGGCACCGGCTTCTTGACGGCATTTCTCTCATCAGTGATGAACAATATGCCGACGGTGCTGATTGGTGCGCTGTCGATTGAAGGAAGTACGGCGACTGGCGTCGTCAAAGAGGCAATGATTTATGCCAATGTGATTGGCTGCGATCTAGGCCCGAAAATCACCCCGATTGGCAGTCTTGCAACCCTGCTGTGGCTGCATGTGCTTGCCCAGAAAAATATGAAGATCACCTGGGGATATTACTTCCGTACCGGCATTGTCATGACTGTGCCGGTGCTGTTTGTCACTCTGGCCGCGCTGGCGTGGCGTCTCTCTGTCACTTTGTAATGAGATACTGATATGAGCAACATTACCATCTATCACAACCCTGCCTGTGGCACCTCACGTAACACGCTGGAGATGATCCGTAACAGCGGTAACGAACCAAGCATTATTTATTATCTCGATACGCCCCCAACTCGTGATGAACTTATCAAACTGATTTCAGATATGGATATTTCAGTACGTGCATTGCTGCGTAAGAATGTCGAACCTTATGAGCTGCTGGGTCTTGAAGAGGACAAATTTTCTGATAAACAGTTAATTGATTTTATGCTTCAGTATCCGATCCTAATTAATCGGCCGGTTGTAGTAACACCGCTCGGCACACGTCTTTGCCGCCCCTCCGAAATGGTGCTGGATATTCTACCTGAAAGTCAGAAAGGCTCTTTTACCAAAGAAGATGGCGAAAAGGTCATTGACGAAACGGGGAAGCGGGTTAAGTAAACTTTCTGTTTAATATTAACGGGCGCTCGTTTGCTATATACCAGCGTCCGCTCTTCGCTCATGAGGGACAGCCATACTTAGATCACCCACATTGCAGGAGATTTTGAGTATGAACACATCACCGTGGAACAAAAACCGTCTCATCGGCCAAAAAAGACCACTTCAGATATCTCATATTTGGGGAATCCGAATCAGACTTGAACTGGAAGGTAAAACGCGCGATTTGGCTCTATTCAATATGGCCTTGGACAGTAAGCTACGAGGCTGTGATCTGGTAAAACTCAAGGTATCTGATGTTGCATATGGTAGTTCTGTTTCAAGCAGAGCAACGGTGTTACAACAGAAAATCGGTAGCCCTGTCCAATTTGAGATAACTAAAGGGACGAGAGAATCTGTTGCTGCATTGATTAAGCTTGGCAATTTGCACAGTAAAGACTTCTTGTTCCGGTCTCGGGTCGGTATTAATCAACACATATCAACCCGGCAATACAACCGAATTTTTCATGGGTGGGTCGCAAAGCTTGGTCTCGAAGATTCGCTTTACAGCACGCATTCCATGCGAAGAACAAAACCTTACCTGATCTACAAGAAAACCAAGAATCTCAGAGTGATCCAACTCCTCTTGGGCCATAAGAAACTGGAAAGTACAGTTCGGTATCTGGGCATTGAAGTTGATGATGCGCTGGAGATATCTGAATCGATTAAAGTCTAAGGCTGTCAGGGCTGCGACAACAGCCCTGTGCCAAGAGCAGACACTCCTACTATCGTAATCATCAATGTGAATGATGATGTAATTTAGCAATTACCATAGTGGCATGGTGATTCTCACCGGAACCGCATTCGGTACCGGTGTGGTTATTTTTAATGCTAATTGCGTCTATTTCTAACACCGGACTAATCTGCTATCGATATAACTTCGCAATATCTTCGTCGGTACGATTACCGTGAATTTGGATCTGTGCTAGCGCTTCCTCGATCTGTTCAAACTCAGGCACAGTCAGTGCAACGTCTGCCGCACCAAAGTTTTCGCGAAAACGTGCTTCGCTGCGCATGCCAGGAATCGGGACAATGAAATCATGTTTATGCAGCATCCACGCCAGCGAAATCTGAGCGGCTGTGGCCTGTTTTTTACGAGCGAATTGATTTAGCAAATCAAGTAATGGCTGATTGGCCTCAATATTTTCTTTGCTGTAACGGGTAATGCCTTTGCGCACATCATCGCCTGTAAACTGGCTTTGTGCATTATGTTTACCACTCAGGAATCCACTTGCCAAAGGAGAGAAAGGGACGAAACCAATGCTTAGCTCAGCGCAAGCCGGGATCACATCTTCTTCGAACATTCTCTCCATGATGGAGTATTCACTCTGAATCGCGGTTAACGGTGTCACGGCATGGGCGCGGCGTATCTCATGTTCGGTGGCCTGGGATTGGCCCCAACCGCGAATTTTACCCTCTTTGACCAATTCGCCCATGCACTCTGCGACGTCCTCTACAGGAATGCTTTTATTCACACGATGTTGATAATAGAGATCAACATAGTCGGTTTGTAACCTCTGCAACGAAGCATCAAGATGTGCGGTAATCACTGCCTTGAGTGATTTATCGTAGTTATTTGGGATGTGAAGCTTAGTCGCCAGTATCGCTTGCTGGCGTAGCGGCTTGAGTGCTTCGCCAACAATTAGTTCATTATCGCCTTTGCCATAACCTTCTGCGGTATCAAAAAAATTACAGCCCATATCATAGGCACGGCGGATCAGGCGGATCGATTCTCCACGTTCAGGCGCTGGACCATAGCCATGGCTGAATCCCATGCAGCCGAGACCGATAGCCGAAACATCGAGCTCTCGCAGTTTTCTAAATTGCATGATCATACCTCAATCAAATGATTTCAGACGGAAGCGCTTACTTCTCTTGTCGGGTTGGACGGAACAAAATTTCGTTCACGTCTACTTCTTCCGGCTGACTAATAGCAAAAGAAACCATATTGGCGAACGCGCTGGCTGGCAGAGCGAAATCAGCGCTGGCTTTCAAATTGTCTGCGATTTCTTTATCACTGACGTGCGTGGTCAACTCTGTGGCCGACGCCCCTGGTGAGATGATGGTGACGCGTATATTGTGTGGCGTAACTTCCTGACGCAATCCCTCAGAAAATGCGCGCACAGCATATTTGGTTGCCGAATAGATTGAGGACGTGGGCATTACGCGATGACCAGCAGTTGAAGCGACATTGATGAACTGGCCGCTTTTCCGCGACTGCATATGAGGCAGTGCAGCGGCAACACCATACAATACACCCTTAAGGTTGATATCAACCATCTGCTCCCACTCTTCTATCTGAAGTTTTTCAATCAGAGAGAGTGGCATCACACCGGCGTTGTTAATCATCACGTCAATCTGGCCAAAAGTCTTAATTGTCACGCCGACCAGATTTTCAACATCGCTGCGTTTAGCAACGTCGGTTGTCACGGCGATGGCGTGTGCGCCAGACTCAACTAGCTCCTGCGCAAGCGCATTAATGCGGTCGGCGCGTCGGGCTGCCAGTACGATTTTTGCGCCCTGGCTTGCCAGAAGGCGAGCAGTAGCTTCACCCAAGCCACTGCTTGCGCCGGTAATGACAATAACTTTTCCCGTAATGTTGTTCTGCATAACGACTCCTGAAGAAGGGTTAGTGGATCGGTTGTGGGCGAACCCGGCTCATAATTAAAAGCGCAGCAATGAGCAGCGTGACAGCACTGCCAATGACTGCACCGTATGGGCCTGAGTGATCAATGAGAATGCCGCCAAGTCCAGCACCTAAGGTGATGGCGAATTGAATCGCTGCAACTTGTAATCCGCCGCCGCTTTCGGCTTCATCGGAAACGGTTCGTGTCACCCATGTTGACCAAGCGACAGGTACAGCCCCGAACAGGAATCCCCAAAGCACCACTAAGACTGAAACGCCAATCGCCGATTGCCCGACATAGACAAGTGCAACAGCCATCAGCGCCATCACTAAGGGAACCAGTGTGAGTGTTAAACGTAGGCTGTAACGCAGCATCTGTCCTGCGAAGGAGGTGCCGACAATGTTCGCTACGCCAAAGCAAAACAGCAGTGTTGATACGCCATTCACGCCAAAGCCTATGGCATGCTCAAGATATGGACGCAGGTAAGTGAAGAAGGCAAAGTGCCCGCCGAAGACCATCGCCATTCCGAGGATACCCGCCCCAAATTGCGGCCTTTTCAACAAGCCAAACAGCGCCGCCAGAGTTGACTGACTGTTAGGTTTCATCTCAGGTAACACACGCCACTGCCACAAGATGCCGATCAGCCCCAGGATTGCCGTTACGCCAAATACACCGCGCCAGCCAATCAAACCACCCAACCAGGTGCCAAGTGGAGCAGCAATAGCCATCGCAATCGAAACACCACCAAAAATGATCGAAAGCGCGCGCGGAATTTTAGAGACAGGCACCAGACGCATGGCAATCGCCGCGGCCATTGACCAAAAGCCACCGAGTGCAACGCCCAGCAATACGCGACCGGCAATCAGCGTGCTGTAGTGCGTTGAGAGGCTTACCAGCACGTTTGAGGCAATGAAAAACAGGCTAAACATCATCAGTACATGGCGACGATCGAGCCGACGCGTGGCGGCAGCGATGAACAGGCTGGCGATGGTGCCTACGATTGACGTTGCCGTGACGGCCTGGCCTGCCATTCCTTCTGTAACGTTAAGTGCTGATGCGATAGGTGTCAGAAGGCTGATTGGCAGTAACTCTGCGGTAACCAGACAAATCACGCTAAATGAAAGTGAAAAAACTGCGCTCCATTGGGCCTTTACTGAGGCTTCCCGAGTTTCTTCCAGGGCTGAGGTTTGACTCATAAATAACATCTCTGATGATTTCAACAACGACAAACGATGCAGAAAAGGATTGAAAATCAAAACAGAGTGTAAAGAATGCACAGTCATCTCAGAAGTGGCATACTTTGATTACTAGTATGAGGTAAATTCATAATGACATCGATTAATTACAACGCATTGTCGGTATTCATCGTTGTCGCCCGTGAAAAAAGCTTCACCAAAGCGGCGGCAGAATTAGGCATTTCTCAGTCAGCCGTTAGCCACAGCATTAACGGGCTGGAAGAAAGTCTGGGGATGCGTCTGTTAACCCGAACGACGCGTGGTGCCGCTCCCACTGAAGCGGGGGAAAGGCTACTCTCTAATCTTGCCCCCTATTATTCAGGCATTCAGGCTGAGCTCGCGGCATTAACCGAGCTGCGCGAAAAGCCATCAGGAACCATCCGTATTAGCGCACATGACCATCCTGCGAAGACAATTTTATGGCCGAAGTTGGCCCCATTATTGCGGGAATATCCTGAAATCAATATTGAGATAAATATCGAGTATGGGTTAATTAACATCGTGACAGAGCGATTTGATGCGGGTGTCAGGAACGGAAGTCAAATTGCCAATGACATGATTGCCATGCGAATTTCGCCCGATTTCAGAATGCTTGTTGTAGGCTCTCCAGATTATTTCAGCCGCCATCCTGCACCAAAAACGCCTCACGAGCTGATATCCCATAATTGCGCCAACCTTCGTCTTGCCACCCATGGCGGTTTATACGCATGGGAATTTGCTCACGAGGGTAAAAGCCTCAACGTTCAGGTCTCCGGGCAGATGATCTTCAATACTTCTCCGCAGATGCTTACTGCAGCAATTGAGGGTTATGCATTAGCCTTTGCGCCGGAAGATCTTTTGCAGCCTTACATCGAATCAGGTCAGTTAGTTACTGTGCTTGAAGAGTGGTGTCCATATGTTCCTGGTTATCACCTCTATTACCCTAGTCGCCGACACGCCCTGCCAGCGTTTCAACTGGTCCTTGATGCATTGCGTTTACCAATTAGCTAACGCTCTCAGGATGGCATTTTTACCCCGCTAAGTTCTTCGCAGCGCGCCAGGAACTGGGCCTGTATCGCCTGGTTTAGTGCATCGGGATTGGTTTGATGCTGCTGCATGTGATGGAAATGATGGCCTGAGACGGTTGCCGCAGGCTCATCACTCACTGCTAGCCAGCTTTGCGTGAGATACCCTTGATGAAGATCGTCAGGCGCACCACTTCCCCCCATACGAGTGGGAACCCAACCGGGATCAACAGTATTTGAGAAAACCTCGGGCCATAATCTCGCAACGCTAAACGCCAATACTGAGTCGAAGAATTTGCTCTCACTGTAAGCCGTATAGCCCTGCCATTGGCGCTTTTGCCAGAGTAAATCGTCTAAAGCTTCGTTGCCGTCGACGCCAAATTGCATGCTGGAACTCATGTAAATCAACCGCCCAGGCTTTTGCATAAGTGCAGTCAGCACATAGGGTGCAAGCGTGTTAATCGCAAACACCTCGGGGTATCCGTCAGCGCTTTTTTTCAGGTTAGATTCTCTGGTTCCTATTGCTGCGTTGTGGATCACCGCATCAAATCGACCCAGTTTGTTGGCCTGCTCAGCCAATGATCTGACCTGCTGAAGACTGGAAAAATCACCATAAACACTGCTTTCAGCCTCGGGGATTTTTAAAAAGATCTCCTGCGTACGCTGTGCTGAACGGCCATGTACAGTGACGAGATGCCCCTGTTTTGCCAGCATATTGGCTGCCATAAATCCCAATCCGCTCGATGAGCCGGTGATTAGCACACGCTTTTTGGCTTGCGTAGGAGCGGTGGTATCAGCGGTAACTGCCGCCAGAGCATTGAGTGGATACACACTGGAAAGAATGCTCAAAGACAGTAACCGGTTCACTATCTGTCGACGGCTGAGGGACGGGTTCAATGATGTTCGTTCGATGCCGTTAATGAAATTAGCTGCCATCATGGTTCTCCTTAGCAGTAGGGAACAATATTCATGTGTTGCTCTTAATGGGAACATCACCCCATTTTTCATGCTTACGACCTAACCAAATACTCAGAATCAGCCACAGGCAACTTACCGGCACAGCAACCACAGCAATCCCACTCAAGCTTAAGCCTGCGGCAATGAATCCAGCGTAGGTCCAGCTAGCCAATTGATCGCCCGCGCGATAGACAAAGGTATCAATGAAATTTTTAGTCTTGTAACGGTCTTCACGCGTGACAGAGGTAAACAGTATCTCGCGGGCCGGTCTTGCCAGAGAAAAATTGCTGACTCGCCTTGCAACCTGCACTGCGACAAATATGGCAATGGTGGGATAGCCAATTAATGCGGCAAACCCAAGCGTGGTAATCAGTGGTAATGCGCATAGTGTAAAAGCAACACCCAGCCAGCCCAGTATTCTGCCCGTTAACAGCAATTGGAATAGTAGCGTGAATACATTCACCCAGAAGTCGATATTGGCAAAAAACGCGGTTCGGCTGTTACGGTCGCTGAAAGCAGACTCAGCAATACTGGCTTGATGAAAATAAAGGATGGTAGATGTTGTTGAATAAAAGAAGATAAATAAAGCAATCGAAAACAGATAAGGTGATCGAAAAGTATGCGCCATGCCGGTGAAAATTCCCCCACCGATCGGTTTCTGATCATCCGGGAGAGTACCAACTTCTTTACCCTGGCGCTGATGTACGTTTGCCAAGCGCTGCGAAGCAAAAACCGAACATTCAATCAACACCATCGCAATCAACAACAGGCCATTTTGACCGATTCCATCAACCATGCTGGAAGTCAGTGATGAACCTGCAATGCCACCGATTGTTGCGCCTGCAGTTAGAAAACCGAAGAGTCGTTTTCCCTGCTCGGAATTGAAGATATCGACGACAAAAGACCAAAATACCGAGACGACGAAAAGATTAAATACGGATACCCAGATAAAAAACACCCGGCCAATCCAGACGTTTTGCTCGGTTGATGAAAACTGCAACGCCGCAAGAAATAGCAATAAATTGAACGAGAAAAAACGATAGGTAAGTTTGATAAAACGTTCACGGCTACAGCGTTTGACTAAATATGAAAAGATGGGATTTACTATCAGCATAGCCAGCAGTGTCCCGGTAAACAGCCATGGGAGATTTTTAACACCGCCAGCCACACCCAGCTCATCTCTTATTGGACGTAAAATGTAATAAGAAAGAAACAGTGAGAAAATATAGACCCAAGCCCATAACAAAAGTTTTATCTCTTTTTTGTTTATATGGCTTATGTTCAGTGTGCTGAGGAGGAGTTCAATTGGCCAGTTTATAATCTTGCTTTTGTCGGAGAGTCTATTCATGTTTTCCCCAGAGAAATGAGCTATCCCTGTCGGGATACAAACTTTCATACACGACACTTATTTTCATTCAAACTACGCATCACAATCTGCCTTTTCAATTGCATTTTATTGGATACAGCCATGAGAGAAACTCATAAATTCAGCGTTGGATATAGGTCATAGATAGAACTGTTTGCAGTGATATAATTGCAATCATTGTCTTTTTGCGTCATAAACTGTAAAGAAGATTCAATTCTTGATTAATGAAAATCTCTCATAGTAGTATTTAATTTTTCGCCATAGTGCCACCTACAAAGTTGCTATATTCTCAACTTTCCCCCTCATGATTAACCTAATTTAAAATAAAATCAGGTTGTCAATATTCACGTCTTTATGTGAGATGACGGAAAAGCTGCGGAGAAAATATGCGACCCACTAATAAATCATTTAACGTATCCATCCTTTTTTTTGGTTTTATTACAATATCATCGCTAGGCCATGCTGCAACTTCCGCTACAACGCCACCTAATTCCGTTCAAACGCTGAGTGTGCGAGATGCAAGCTTACCGGCAGCGCAATGGGGCCAGAATGAGCTGAGCCAAATAATAAAAGCGGATGATCTGCATATCGCGCCTTTTCGTGAAGACGGGAAAACATATGGCACTCCCACATGGATATGGTGTGTAGAAGTTGATGGCAACCTTTACGTTAGGGCATACAACGGCCAACGCTCAAGTTGGTACCAGGCAGCTTTGCGAGAAAAGGCAGGTAAAATTGTTGCTGCAGGCATGACTAAAGAAGTCAGGTTTGAATCTGTAGATGGCGATATCAATACACAAATCGACAACGCCTATAAAGCAAAATACCAGGGAAGTAGTTATCTGAATCATATGATAACGGGTGATTCCAGAAATGCCACGATCAGAGTCATCCCATTAAATACAGATAGCTAAATTAGATTCATTAAGAATAAATTATAATTTTAAATTTGCGTTTATTTAATAATTAGAAAAATGAGCAATTAAATCCATTAGCATTTCAATACAGTCTGTTTATTATCAGGAGATAATTATGTCCAGAATAACCTCTGCATCAATTATGCTGACGCTTGCTACCAGCTTTTCTGTCATGGCAGATAATAGCGATATTTCTCACGCGCTTTCTGCCGAGCCCATTAAAGAGAAAGTGAGCATCAGTAAAAACGGTAGCCGACCTTGGATTACCGGAGCTGAAGCAAATTTTACCGGTACAGTGCGCGTTGAACCTCTTTTCACTCAGCCACAATCTCCCGCTCGTACCACCGTGGGACATGTCAATTTTGAACCTGGCGCCCGCAGCGCCTGGCACACTCATCCATTAGGCCAGACATTGGTGATCACCTCAGGATCGGGCTGGACACAGGAATGGGGCGGGGAAAGGAAAACGGTCCATGCTGGAGACATTATCCATTGTCCGCCGGGCGTGAAGCACTGGCATGGCGCGACCGCTACGACAGGTATGTCACATCTGGCGATTCAGGAAGGCACGCCTGAGGGAAAAAATGTTGAGTGGATGGAAAAGGTTTCAGCTCAGCAATATAACAATGAATCATAAGGATTTAACTATGCGAACCCGCACTTTAACTATGATCTCATTGGCAATATTGTTAAGTGGCTGTGTGCAATCAGCGTCAAAAAATCAATCCGTATCTGCTTCCCCCTCATTAGCTGATTTAGGTCAAGCATCCCCAGCTTTAGAGAATTACACGCAAAAGTATGTGGATGATGATCTATGGAAACGACCTCAGCTTAGCCCACGCGATCGCAGCATCGTCACTATCGCAGCGCTCATCGCGCGCAATGATCGGGTAGAACTGCCTTACCATATAAACCTGGCGTTAGATAATGGGGTTAAACCGGGTGAAATTTCCGAAATCATAGCTCATCTGGCCTATTACAGCGGCTGGGCAAGTGCGACCTCCGCCGCTGAAATTACTCGCACTGTTTTCGCCCAACGCGGCATAACGCGAGCGCAGTTACCTCAAGCCGATGTCACACTGCAGCCGGTCGATCAAAAAGTTGAACAGGCGCGATCTACTCAGGTTGCTAATAGCTTTAATAACGTTTCTTCAGGAACCGTGGAATTTACTGAGAAGGCGGTGTTTGGCGATTTGTGGCGACGTCCTGATCTCGCACCAAGAGATCGCAGCTTGGTCACTGTCAGTGCCTTAATTGCCAGTGGCCAGGTTGAGCAAATCGGATACCATCTCAATCGAGCCATGAATAATGGTCTGACACAGAGCCAGGCATCCGAAATGCTGACGCAGCTGGCATTCTACGCCGGTTGGCCGAAGGTCTTTTCAGCATTACCTGTGGTAAAAAAGGTTTTCGAATCGCGTAACAGCTAATCACAGGCTGGCTTTGTTGACTACACAGCCAGCCTGATTAATTTCGATAGCGAAGCGCTTCAATGACCAGTGAGAAGGCTTTTGAAGAACCGCGACGGTTAGGATAGTAGATGTGCAACCCCTCCCAATAGGGAGTCCACTCTTCCATGACCTGGACTAACTCGCCAGATTTTATATAGGGTTCAGCAAGTTCCTCTGGTACATGGCCTAAGCCGAAGCCCGCCACAGCCGCTTTGACAATTTGAAAGATGCTGTGAAAAATAATCTGTCCATCAACGCGTGCCGTTACTTCCCGGCCATCTTTCTCAAATTCCCACACGTAGAAGCCACCATGTACCGGAAGTCGCAGGTTTATGCACTGGTGCTTAAGAAGTTCCTGCGGTGACGTTGGCAGCGTTTTACCCGAAAAATAGTCCGGCGAACCCACGACGATAAAGCGCATATCTGGGCCAATTCGCGCCGAAATCATTCCGCTCGCTAACTGCCCGCCCAAACGTACACCGGCGTCATAGCGTTTTTCCACAATATCGGTGAGGCCGTAATCATTAACGAACTCAATATTGATATCGGGATACTTGCGCATCAGTGGCGATAATTTTGGCCAGAGAATAGTTTCGATGGCGAAATCGGTGGCAGAAATTCGAATGGTCCCTGCAGGATGCTCTTTTTTATCGTGAAGAGCCGCCAGTTCGCTGTAGATGTCATCAAACTTAGGTGCAAGGCTTGCCAGCAACTGTTCACCGATTTCAGTGGGTGAAACGCTACGTGTCGTGCGTGTTAACAATCGCACACCCATTTTGGTTTCAAGCGAACGCATGGTATGGCTGAGTGCAGACTGAGATACCCCCAACTGCGCTGCTGCGCGGGTAAAACTCTGTTCTCGTGCGACAGTGACGAATGCCACTAAATCATTGAGGTTGTCTCGGGCCATGTTATTCGCTCCTGTACTGGTTGGAACTGATTTAACTATAGTTTTTAAAGAGTGTCTATGAATCTGCTAGGCATTGAAAAATCGATTAATGACATTTCCTCATGACTCTATTCATGAGTTCCGCCTAATCAGCAATCCATAATCACGCTATGTTAATTGAGTCTTTATTCATGCTTTCTGTAGGTATTTACCCTCCGTTTAAACGGAGGGATTTTTATTACTTATTGCATTGACGAGGGATTTTTATGCCGTGGTCCAGTGAGGAACTTAACAATATTATCGAGGCGGATGATCTGCACATTTCACCGTTGAGAGCTGATGGTAAAACCCTGGGAACACCGACCTGGATCTGGTGTGTGGAAGTTGAAGGTGCTTTATATGTGCGTGCTTATAACGGCGTAGGTTCGCGATGGTACCAATCTGCAGTGAAGCAAAAGGCGGGACAAATTGTTGCTGCGGGTGAAAGCCGGGATGTCACTTTCGAAACTGTCAGTGGTGATATCAACGATAAGATTGATGATGCCTACCGTAAAAAATATAAAAACAGCCAATATCTCAGCCCGATGATAAGCAATCGCACGCGGGAAGCGACGGTTCTCATCAATCCAGCGATTAAGTAACGACACGGTGTTTTATATGTAATGGGGAAAATAGATGAAAGGATTACTCCTTGCCCTGTCGTTCTCTGCGACTGCCTTACTCGCACCGTTAGCAGAGGCCACAACGGAAGATCACATCGATGAACGCCTTCAGTCAGTTCGCCAGCAAGACTGGAACGTTGAGGTTGTTAGCGATCAGCTTAACTACCCATGGGATATCGAGGCAGCAAGCGATCAGCTCATCATTACGGAAGCAGCCGGAAACATCGTGATGCTGCATCATGGTCAATTTCAACGCTATGCCGTTAAAACATCAGACCCGATTGTTAATGAAGGTGGCGGCGGGCTGATGGGGATGGCGCTGGCAAAAGACTTTGCCCAGAGTGGCAATGCCTGGCTTTATCACACCTACCGCAGCAATACTGGGCTGACCAATAAAATCATCGAGGTGCATTTTGATGGGAAACAATGGCAGGAAACGAAAGTCATTCTTTCGGGTATTCCTGGCCATCGTCTCTATAACGGTGGGCGTATTGCCATTGGACCAGATGGTTACCTTTATGCCACGACAGGGTGGACTGAAAACGAAGACCGCCCACAAGATATGCAAAGTCTGGCAGGCAAAGTGTTACGAATGACACTGGATGGTAAGGTTCCGCAGGATAACCCGATTGCCGGTTCATTGATTTACAGCTGGGGGCATCGTAATCCTCAGGGATTAGCATGGAATCAACGTGGAGAGCTGTTTGCCACTGAACATGGTCAGATAGCGCATGATGAAGTGAACATTATTACTCCCAGTTCAAATTACGGCTGGCCAGTCATTCAGGGTGATGAAAGACGTGCAGGTATGAAAACCGCTTGGCTTAATTCTGGCTCGCAAACCTGGGCTCCTTCAGGTGCAACGTTCGCAGGCAACAATCTGTTAGTTGCTGCTCTGGGTGCGAGAGGATTGTATGTTTTTGATAACCAGCAAAAGAATCTCAGGCAAATCTTTAGTTCGGGCGATCGTTTACGTGATGTGCTGGCCACAGATACCGCAATCTATGTGATTACTACCAATCGTTCACCCCGCTCTGAAGGCCCGTCTGCAGACAAGTTACTGAAGTTAACACTGAAATAATGATTGAGTACGCGAAGATGGTTTTCAGTAATGAGAATTCCTCATAATTCCATCCCATCCAGAGTTGGTAATCACAGCCTGCGCGTAATGT
Source organism: Pantoea sp. CFCC18177 (assembly GCF_059412425.1). NCBI lineage: Bacteria > Pseudomonadati > Pseudomonadota > Gammaproteobacteria > Enterobacterales > Erwiniaceae > Pantoea > Pantoea sp. CFCC18177. Next base: position 146,458 of record NZ_JBNBPL010000008.1, on the reverse strand, counting down.
TAAGATTGACTCTATTCGATGGCCTAATTGGCAGGCCATTAAAAGCGTAGCAATTAACCAGGGAGTTATTTATGCCCCATATAATTGTCAAGATTGTTGGTCAGTCTGAAGAGAACAAAAAAATGATTGCCGAGGCGTTGACGGATACCCTGAGTAAATCATTGAGTATCAGCGAAGAATTCATTTCTTTGTCTATCGAGGATATTTTAAAGGAAAAATGGGTTGAGGATGTTTACAAGCCTGAGATTATAGGTAAACCTGATAATCTCTATAAAAAACCCGGCTATGACCCTCTTTGATTAAATCTGCCATGCTCGGGATTATTATTTAACACTCTGAATATTACCAAATTTCGTATAGCACCAGCGCATATTAATTAATTTGCGCTGGTGATCTCCTGTACGTCATAAAGAGGAAACAAAACATGAGTTTTTCATTCAAAGATCAAGTTGCACTGGTTACTGGTGCAGCATCTGGAATGGGTCTTGCCGCATCCAAGGCCTTCGCAGCATCAGGTGCATCAGTCGTCATGGTAGATGTGAATGAAGAGGCCGTTATAAACGCAGCAGCTGAACTCAATGCGGCAGGCTACAGTACGATTGGTATCCGCTGCAACGTTGCGAACATTGATGAGGTCAAAGCCATGATTGATCAGGCTGTATCCACATTTGGACGCATAGATGCGGCATTTAATAATGCGGGCGTGCAAAGTCCCGTCGCTGAAACGGCCATCGCCGATCCTGAAGATTATGATTTCGTTATGGATATAAATCTGCGCGGCATCTGGAACTGTATGAAATATGAATTGATTCAGATGAAGAAGCAAGGAAGTGGCGCAATCGTTAATAACTCTTCGCTTGGCGGTTTGGTTGGTATTGCAGAACGTGGCATTTACCATGCATCAAAGCATGGCGTTGTGGGATTAACCAAAAGCGCCGGTCTGGAATATGCCCCGCAAAACATCCGCGTTAACGCTATCTGTCCTGGCATTATTGATACGCCGATGGTGTCTGGCATGCTGGAAAGCCAACCTGAAGCGATGGCTGAACTCATGAAAGATGTACCCATTAAGCGTCTGGGCCGCGCTGAAGAAATTGCTGATGCCGTACTTTGGTTGTGCAGCCCAGCCTCTACTTTTGTCATTGGCCATGCACTACCTGTTGATGGTGGCTATACCGTCCGTTAAATACCCTCGGGGCTTGTCTCAATTATGGGATGAGCCCCATTTTCTCTTTTTATAAGAGTCTTCGCATTTTGGAGGCGAATGGTTCGATTTAACACCTGCTTGTAACGTTAATAAAAGGATATTAAATAATGATTACTTTAAATAAATCTGGGGCAGCAAAAGCCGTAATAATTATATTGGCTACGCTCATCGCTGTGGTTGGCTTATTTATGCTAGCTGGCGGTGTATATCTTATTAGCTTAGGCGGTTCATGGTACTTTGCTCCAGCGGGATTAGTTATCATCCTCGCGGGGATATTACTTGGCCTACGTCGCCCTATTGGCGTGACTCTTTACCTCATCGCTTTCATCGCTAGTTTCATTTGGTCAATATGGGAGGTTGGCTTCACATTCTGGCCACTTGTTTCACGCCTTTTTGCTTTAAGCGTCTTAGCTGTATTTGTTCTGTTGATTACACCACTGCTTAAATTCAGGAAAGGACATGTTCCGACAAGATCTGCATACAGTGCAGCTGGAATCATCATCCTCGCTCTCATTGCTACAGGCTGGAAAGCTTTTCTACCGCAACCCGTGGTCGCTGATAGTGCGCCCCCACAGCCTATAGCAGGAAAGGCATCGGGTGCGGAGCCCGGAGCAGAATGGCTCCATTATGGGCGAACGCCTGCAGGCACACGCTTCGCCAATGCAGATCAAATTACCCCGGATAACGTAGCCAATTTAAGCGTGGCCTGGACTTACCGAACGGGTGAAGTTCCAAAAGGACCGCAAGCCCATGTCGTTACGCCATTATTCGCCAATGGCATGCTTTATGGCTGCACACATTCGAGCCAGATTTTCGCCCTAAACGCTGAAACAGGGCAGGAAATCTGGCGTTATAACCCACACGCTAGCGGCAACTTTTTCCCACGCTGCCGTGGTGTCGCTTTCTATGATGCCTCAAACGATCCCTCGCTGGCATCAGCTACAGCCGATCCTGCAATTGAGTGTCGTCGTCGTGTTATCTCAACGACTGTAGATGCTCGCCTTGTGGCTTTAGATGCGCAAACGGGCAAACCCTGTGAAGACTTTGGCGAACATGGCATCGTTGATCTTCATACTGGTATGGGAACGTTCAAACCAGGATTCTATTTTCCTACCGCAGCTCCAACAGTCGTACGTAACCTGGTTGTGGTGGGGGGATTGGTTCAGGATAACCATGAAACGGGCGAACCGTCATGTGTCATCCGCGCATTCGATGTACATTCCGGGAAGTTAGTATGGGCCTGGGACTTGGGCAATCCGGCCATTACCGCGTTACCACCTGAAGGTCAGGGCTATACACCGGGAACGCCTAACGTTTGGTCAACTCCGGCATACGATGATCAATTAGGCCTCATCTATCTGCCAACCGGCAATGCAACCCCTGATTTCTGGGGAGGGCATCGTTCGGCTGAGGCAGACAAATACTCATCCTCCGTAGTGGCTTTAGATATCGCTACAGGCCGTGAACGCTGGCATTTCCAAACTGTCCATCATGACCGCTGGGACTATGATGTCCCTTCACAACCGGCGCTTTACGATGTTCCAGATGGCAAAGGCGGTACCATCCCAGCGCTGATCCAAACCACTAAACGTGGTGAAATCTTTATGTTGGATCGACGTACCGGCGAGCCAATCGCAAAGGTTGAAGAGCGAGCAGTACCTCAAGGTGGCGTCAGTGATGACCGCACTTCCCCGACACAACCTTATTCTGTAGGTATGCCATCCATTGGTACTGAGCCACTGAAAGAATCACGCATGTGGGGAATGACGCCACTCGATCAACTCGTCTGTCGCATCGAATTTCGTCAGGCCCGTTACGAAGGTGAATTCACGCCACCATCAGAAAAGACCTCGATCTTCTTCCCTGGCTGGGCGGGCGGCATGAACTGGGGATCATCCTCAATTGCCGAAAATATTGGCTATCTGTTAGTAAATGACTCGCGCATGGGGGTATTGAACCGTTTGGTTCGCAGGCAGCAATATGATGCAAACGCGGTCGGTGATGGAACGCATGACGGTGGCGCACCGCAATATGGCACGCCATGGGGTGTAGAACAATCGCGCTTCCTCTCCCCGTTGGGTATTCCATGCCAGGAACCGCCATATGGAACTTTAACCGCCATCGATCTCGCGACCAGAAAAGTCGTTTGGTCCGTGCCTATGGGAACGGTTGAAGATACCGGACCAATGGGTATTGCTATGCACTTGCCTATGCCCGTGGGTCTGCCGACGCTAGGTGGCCCAGTGACGACAGCATCAGGGTTGGTCTTCATGGCAGGAACACAGGATTATTACATCCGCGCGATGGATATCAGAACCGGTCGTGAACTTTGGAAGGGACGCTTACCTGTGGGTGGTGAAACAACACCGATGACCTATACCGCAAAAAATGGACGCCAGTATGTAGTGATAAGTGCCGGGGGGAATCGCACTACACCAATCAGGGGCGATTACATCATTGCTTTCGCACTCCCATAGTAGCGGGGGAAAATCAGTGGTCCGTCATCTGGCGGGCCTAGTTTTCAATTATTTTCAAGAGATCTGTTATGCAAAGTGAGTCAGTAGAGTCTAACGAATCAACGAGTTTTATGCGGATGCTGCTGACATTAATGTTAGTTGTTTTAGCCGGTTTTTTGATTATCGGTATCGCATTACCTGTGTTACCTCGTTACGTACATCACCAATTAGGGTTCGGTACTTTCGCCGTAGGTTTAGTTACTGGCGCACAGTTCGCGGCTTCTTTGGCTACTCGCTTCGCAGCCGGACGCTATGCAGATCAATTTGGCGGCAGAAAGTCAATTCATCTGGGATTATTACTGGCTGTAGCAGGAGGCATATTTTATTTAATTTCTCTGCCGTTCGCCTCCCAGCCCATTGCCGCTATCGTGCTGGTTTTGATTGGAAGAGCGATTGTTGGTGGTGCCGAGAGCTTCATCATCACCGGCGGCATGACCCTTGGACTCGCGCTTGCCGGGGGTAAACAAACCGGGCGGGTTATTGCCTGGGTGGGCACCGCGATGTTTGCTGCTTTTGCCCTTGGTGCTCCGCTGGGTACTGCTATATTTGATCATTTTGGTTTTGCCGCCATAGCCATAACCACTGCGTTACTTCCCATCGCTGCCATGATCGTTGTTCGCATTTTGCCAGAGCGAGTGGAGCCCGCAGAACAGAAGGGAACGCTTTCCAAAGCACTCTCATCTGTATGGTTGCCCGGATTGGGCGCGGCTTTCAATGGTGTGGGTTATGCAGCATTGCTTTCGTTTTCGGTATTGATGTACGCAGAAAAGAGCTGGGGAATGGGCTGGTTACCGGTGAGCGCATTTGCAGCCGCATTAATTGCCGCACGCCTGTTCCTTGGCCAACTCATCGATCAGTCTGGAGGTATTCGCGTTGGGATTTCATTTTCCCTGGTGACAGCGCTAGGACAAATTTTACTGTGGGCGGCTCCTTCACCATGGATTGCAGCTGCAGGCGCTGCATTAACCGGCGCTGGTTGGGCAATGGTGTATCCCGCATTCGGTTCTGAGGCTGTACGCCGCTTGGGTAGGGCCAATAAAGGAGTGGCAATGGCAACCTACTCTGCCTTTCCTGATCTTGCGATTGGATTGGCGAGCCCGCTGCTGGGACTCGTAGTTACGACCGGTCACATGAGTATGGTATTCCTTTGGAGTTCTATTGTCGTGATGATGGCTATACCGATTGCGTTACTGGCCAGAAAAAAGCAATAAGTTGATTGGGGAGGTTTTTTCGAATTTAAACCTCCCCAGGAACGACTACAGATTCTTACCGAAGAATTCAGCCAGTTTGTTAACGGCAGGTGTGACGTATTGAGGCTTGTCGTAAAGATCAAAATGCGACGCACCTGGGATCACCATGATTTCTTTCGGCTGCTTTGCTTGAGCATAAGCCGCTTCACTGAATTTTAGTGTCTCGGCACGCGAACCTGAAATAAGCAGAACGGGACGCGGTGAGATCGTATCCATATGTTCCAGCGGATAGTAGGCGAGGTGTAATCCCGGGCTTGTAATGACATAGCGATTATGAGCATTTGGATGTGCACCACGCGGTGTCAGATAATAGTCTGTCGCTTCCCGCACGAAGCTTGGGGTGCTGGCATTAATGCTGCTCAGCGGCGGCAGTAACGGCTGGACCAGTACAGGTGCCCCGGCAGCTTCTTTGTTGAGTTGCTCATCTACACCTGCCAGTAGTTTGTGCTGATCTTCAGCGCTAACAGGCATACCCTCAATTCCTGTTCGCGTAGCTTCGCCAATATCGTATGCCACAACGCCTGCAACCGCTTTTACACGCAAATCCGTCTGAGCTTCATGAAGGGTATATCCGCCTCCAGCACAAACGCCGACAGCTCCAATGCGGTTAGCATCAACTTGCGGGAGACTAGCAAGATATCCCACTGCACTACGAATATCCTGTACACGGTCAGAGGGATCTTCAAGGTCGCGCGGAACCCCACCACTCTCGCCGTAATGTGATGCATCAAACGCAAGAGTAATAAATCCTTTTCGTGCAAGTTGCTGTGCATACAAACCGGAAGTTTGTTCTTTAACGCCACCCCATGGATGCGATACCACTATGGCGGGATATTTTTTCGCAGCATCATATTCAGGAGGAAGATACAAATTACCGGCCATTTTTACCGTGCCGTTGTTAAAAGTAATCTTTTGTGAGCCTACAATATTTATCCCTTCGGCAACTGTTTTAGGTGAGGCGGAATAAGTGTTGGCAGAATAAGCCATTAACAATGATATGCAGAGTATTGTGTTTTTAAACGCAGACATGGTTAACCTTCTTAAATGTAAAATATAATTATTGTTAAAATGAATGATGAAATAAATTAGACAGAGCTATGAGTGAAAACATGATAAATATTCAAACTGGCTTACAACAATCATCCTAAGTTTTTCACCTTTAAAAGACATCAGTTAAAACATGAATAGAGTCATTACAGATTCTCATAAATAGACAAAACCAGAAAAATTGATGAGTATGCGGAAGCAACTCTTGATTAACACCGGAAATGTTAACGCGATGAAATTATTGATATTTTATCGTTCATTTATTAATGAGATTCCTTCATATATGCATTCATGTTTAGAGGGTTAATGCATAGCTTCTCGTCAGGCATACTGGAGATCTGATATGCAGTTTAACTCTGCTTTTATAAGAAGATGACTCAGGCATTAAAGTCTGCTTGTTCTAATCTTCAGATTATTACTCCACAAGTTTAAGGAAATGAGATGACTACAATCAATAAAGTTGGATCACAAGCCTCAATGGTTGGCCCTGAAGACTGGTTTACTGGCACGGTTCGTATCGATCCATTGTTTGCTACCGATGAAAATGCGCGTGCCAGCGCTGGCCATGTCACTTTTGAGCCGGGCGCACGTACTGCATGGCATACCCATCCACTTGGCCAGCGTCTCATTGTGACTTCAGGTTTTGGCTACGTGCAGACCTGGGGAGAACCTGCACGCGAGATTCGTGCTGGTGATGTTGTCTGTATTCCCGCTCACGAAAAACACTGGCATGGTGCGAGTGCGACCACCGCAATGACTCACATTGCGATTCAGGAAGCGCAGGATGGCAGCGTCGTAGAGTGGCTGGAAAAAGTTTCTGATGAGCAATACGGTGATACAGAATGAGTAATGATATCAACGGGAAAGTCATTGTTATAACGGGTGCCAGCAGTGGGCTAGGCGAATGCACGGCGCGCAGTTTGAGTGCTAAAGGCGCAATCGTTGTACTGGGTGCTCGACGTGTCGATCGACTTGAAAAGCTGGTTCAAGACATTGAACGTGCGGGTGGTAAAGCCATTGCTCTTGCCACGGATGTCACCGATAAAGTTCAGGTTGAGAAATTACTGAAGGCTGCGGTTGATGCTTTCGGTCGTGTTGATGTCCTCATTAATAATGCCGGGTTAATGCAGCAATCCATGCTGGAAAGCCTAAAGGTTGATGAGTGGGATAACATGATTGATATCAACATCAAAGGCACTCTCTACGGAATTGCCGCTGCTCTTCCGATTATGAAAGCGCAGAAATTTGGTCACATCATCAATATATCCTCGATTGCTGGCCATAAAGTAACACCCGCCGGTGCTATTTACTGCGCAACTAAACATGCTGTCCGTGTGATTAGCGAAGGGCTTCGTTCCGAAGTAAAACCTTACAATCTGCGCACGACCATTATTTCTCCTGGCGCTGTTGATACCGAGTTGACTCATCATATTACTGAAGAGGGTGTTGCTGGTCAGATTCAGCAATTTTACGACGAACATGCAATACCGCCATCCTCATTTGCTAGCGCTGTTGAATTTGCGATAACACAACCTGTGAATGTAGATATCAATGAAATACTCTTCAGACCTACGAGCCAAGAGATGTAATTAAATTCAAACGAGCCTGGATGTTAATTCCGGGCTCGTTTGTTTTAGTCCTGTATTTTTTATTGACCGTTTCTGAACCCTTTGGAGGACGAGTGATGAAGTCACGTATTTTAGGAAGCTCAAACTTAAAAGTTTCAGCACTTGGCTTGGGTTGTATGGGATTTACTCAAAGTTATCCCCCGTATGTATCAGATGAAGAAGCCATCAAGGTCATACGTACTGCATTTGAAAAAGGAGTATCTCTTTTTGACACTGCGGAAGTCTATGGCCCCTATACCAATGAAGTTTTATTAGGCAAGGCGTTATCACCTTTTCGTGATGAAGTCGTGATTGCGTCGAAATTCGGATTTGATTTATCAAAAGGTAACGATGCGGATGGTCCTAATGGCCGCGCAGCGGTTCTTTCAAGTCGACCAGAGTCAATACGCATGGCAGTTGAAGGCTCTTTGCAACGCCTTGGAACCGATCGCATCGATCTCTACTATCAACATCGCGTTGATCCAAGTGTACCTATTGAGGACGTTGCAGGAACGATAAGTGACCTTATTGCGGAAGGAAAAGTGCTTCACTGGGGGCTTTCCGAAGCCTCAGCAGAGACCATACGCCGTGCGCACCAAGCACTACCTTTAACAGCCGTGCAAAGTGAATATTCAATGTGGTATCGAGCCCCTGAAAAGGGTGTTTTGCCTACACTCAAGGAGCTGGGGATTGGGTTCGTACCCTTTAGTCCTTTGGGTAAAGCCATTCTTACAGGCCGTTTTGAACAAAACTCTACGTTTGATTCTGATGATTTCCGAAGCCAAATTGCACGTTTCTCTCCTGATAATCTCAGCCAAAACTTACAGCTGGTTGATTACGTCAAACTCTTAGCTGCCAACAAGAATGCGACTCCAGCCCAAATTGCATTAGGTTGGTTGCTTGCTCAGTACGATGGCATTGTGCCGATTCCAGGCACGAAGAAGGTTGAGCGTTTAAACGAGAATTTGGCAAGTACCGAGCTGGTATTTTCACAAAGTGAGCTTGGGGACATTCGGAAGACGTTGGATCGATTTGCAATTGTTGGTGAGCGTTACCCAGAATCTCAGGAAAAACTGACAGAAAAATAAAGGTCAGCGGTGAGAATAAGTATGAACTTCCGCTTTTCGCTCTAAGGCGCCGTTCTGTTGCCTCTCAAAAAGGACCAGCAACCCGCTGACTCAAGCTACAATCGGATAGATCATCGAATTCATCTGTTAATCCTACCCAATGACTCGCCTCGGGTGAACATATTGCAGGTGCATTATTAGTCTCCAATAAAAAAACAAAGGCCGCTTTGGGCGGCCCTTAATCTCTTGTCAGTGCTTATTTAGTCAATTCTGCAGAAATATAGGCGCCGTTATTGAAGCGGGCTCCGGTAATTTTGTATGAAGCACCGACCTGATGTGCCTGAGCAGCAATCTGCGCTTCTGCAGCATCCAGGGTTGAGGCTGAAGCGGTGACGCTCTGAGCAAAGCTGGCAAATGAAACAACTGAAAGTGCGATAACTGCAACGAAAGTTTTGATGTTTTTCATGGTCTGTTCCTCAATGATTTATTTAGTTTTTAAGGCTATCTGCCTCGATGAATTAATCATGCGCTTACAAGCCTGGGTTTAAAAGCAAAGAGATTTATCGAAAACATTCAAAAAATATGAACGAATTGTAGATGCGTGTTTACCGTATTAATCCATAAAAAAACCCGCCATTTAGGCGGGTAAGAGTGAGCCAGAATTTCAGTCATGCAGAGGCGTAGTGACGGGATTGACAACACCGGTTAGGTATCAGCGCGCCCGAACCTGGACGACGTTCCCCTGCTGGCTGCCGTCGCTTTTGGCAATCACAAGGTAGCGACGTTCATCCGCGTGTCGGGCATCTACGATCTGCCGTATCGGGCCAACCGCATTAACAATGGCCGCACCAGCAGGGTTAGTCATAAAGCGCGTCAAGGGTTCCAGTTCACCGCTGCCGTCGGCTCGCGATGACAATGCCAGCAAGTAAGGTTGTTTGGGTTCTAGACCCGTCGCCGATGCCTGAAGAACCTGGGTTATCCCTTGTTCAAACAGTGAAACTGTTGTCGTCGGCTGCGTGTTCTTGGCGGCACCCACGTTTTTCAGCTGGAGATGCACTGCCTGGCCGGCAATCCCCAGAGGCTGCAGGCCGTTCATTCCATCCCCTTGCGGCACAGCACCAGGCACATAAGCAACCGCTTGCGGCGCCTGCCCAATAGGGATGGTAGCGACCACCTTATAAGTCGTCGTATCTATGGCTGTGAGCGCATCGGCATTCTCCAGACCGACGTAAATACGCTTCCCGTCACCAGATGGCCACAGGCCGTGCGGGAGATTTCCCACCGGAATCGAAGCCACCTGTGTGAAGTCATCAGTACGGTAGACGTTGACTCGGTTCAGACCACCGACCGTGACCCAGGCAAAACTGCCTTTCGCGTTTTCGACGATGTTGACGTGATTGGTGATGGGGCCGGTATCCAGCGTTTTAATAATGTTGAATGGCGGTCTTGCGTTAAAGACCTGCACTTTCCCCGTGTCCTTGAGGGTAAACCATACCTGTTTACCGTCTGGCGATGCCGCGATGTTAGGGCAGAACGGGCTGGCCTGTTTCACCGAGCCGGCAATTTTGTGCGTCCTGACGTCAACCGCCACGGTCTCCGGGTTAAACGAAGAGCAGACGTAACTGTACTGCCCGTCAGGCGAAAAGATCTGCATGCCCGGACCGCCAGGCACTTTAATGCGTGTCTTCTCTTCACCGCTGCTGGCATCAAGTACCGAAACGTAGTCCTCGCCACGGACCGTCACCCACACTTCTTTTCCATCCGGCGTAAAGAACGCTTCGTGCGGAGAACGTCCCACGTAGGTGATATGCCTGACGGTGTTCGTCGCAGTATCGATAAAGCTCACCGAATTTGAGCCAATCGAGACCACAACCAGCGTTTTACGATCCGGTGAAAATCCCATGCCGTGTACCAACACCTGGCCTTTGTACAGAGGGCTGAGGTTTGCCGGCTGGGGATCGCCCAACCGGATAACGCCGAGCAACTTATTACTGGCTGGATCGGTGACGGAGACCGTATTCGAGAACTGTTCCGCGGCATACACACGGTCATGGTGGCTGAGGGGGATCTCGGCGGCTGCAGCACTAAAGGGAGCCTGGCCTGCCATCGCGGGCAAAGCAGAGAGCGCGACAGCGACGGCAAGTCCGATCCTTAATAACGTTTTCATTGCATCATCCTGTTCAGTGGGGGTCTGTCAAAAGGAGAATTGGTGAGGTTTATCAGGGCGTTGCACCCTCTACTGGCGCAATCTGGTCGGGAGCCGCCAGCGCGGGTGGCAGCGGTTTATTCAGTGCCTGATACATGGCAGTGATCTCCTGCTGCTGAGTGACAATAATTTCCTGCGCGATACGGTGAAGCTGCGGATTGGTGCCGTAGCGAAGTTCGGCGATGGCCATGTCTATCGCCCCCTGATGGTGCGGGGCCATCATCGCCACAAAATCATCATCGATGTTGCCAGATGGCTTGACCTCCATGGCTGTCATCATTTGGTCCATCGCTGTTTGATTGTCCTGGATGAATGCGGATTCAGCAGCACTCGACTGAACAGCCTGATGAGCGTGATCCTGTGCTACAGCATCCGCCATAAATAACAGCGCCAGCAGGGAAGGGATGAATTGATATAACTTCATACGCATGCGTGCCTTTATTCTAAAAAATGAAAAGGAAAATGCGGCGTGAGGGTAAAAACAAATTAAATAGCATGACCACCTCATAATTAAATGAGGTGGCTGGCTCGGGTGACCTACGACTGAATAAATTCCAGCAAATCCTGGTTAAGTTGATCCTGATGGGTTGCCGCCAGACCGTGAGAAGCGCCGGGATAAATTTTCAGTTCGGCATGCGGGATAATCTCAGCAGATAAGAGCCCAGAGTGACCGATTGGGACTATCTGATCATCATCGCCATGAATGACCAGTGCTGGAACGGTGATTTTTCTCAGGTCTTCGGTGTAATCCACTTCCGAGAACTCTCTGATACAGGCGTACTGACCGACAATCGAACCGGCCATGCCCTGATTCCAGAAGCTCAGGCGCAGGCCTTCGTTGATCTCTACGCCCTCGCGATTCATCCCGTAGAAAGGGATAGCGAGGTTGAGATAAAAGTCCGAACGGTTCTCAAAGACACCTTTGCGAATGCCATCGAACACCGCCATATCGGTGCCTTCAGGCCACTCAGCCGATGAAATCATAATGGGCGGAACCGCGCCAACCAGCACCACTTTTGCTACGCGAGCTTCGCCATGGCGCCCGATGTAATGCGCGACTTCACCACCACCGGTCGAGTGTCCAACCAGCACCGCATTTTTTACATCCAGCTCATTCAGCAGCACGGCAAGGTCGTCGGCATAGGTGTCCATGTCATTGCCGTAAGATGGCTGGTCGGAGCGACCATGACCGCGACGGTCAAGCGCGATCACACGATATCCTTGCTGTAACAGGAAAAGCATCTGCCCATCCCAGGCATCTGAACTCAATGGTCAGCCGTGTGAGAAAATAACCGGCTGCGCATTTTTGTCACCCCAGTCTTTATAAAAAAGACGGGTTGTGTCATGTGTGGTAATAAAGCTCATTTTTGGATTCTCCGTTGATGATGTGCAGGTTATTCCTGGCCTGACGTCATACCCGAATGAATAAATATCGTCTTTTACAACGACATTTATTCATCTTTCTGATATGCATGGCGCAAGGCTGTCCACCGACAAAATAAATAATTATGTCGTCGTGGTTATTAATAATTGAGAAATTCTGTCTGGTAGTGAATTAAATCTGCGCTAAGCCGCCGTCTACATATATTTCCGCTGCGTTAATGAAGCTCGCATCATCAGACGCCAGAAATGCCACGGTTTTACCGATCTCTTCCGGTTCACCCAAACGACCTAAAGGTACGCCGGCGGCGAGTGCATCAAACAAACCCTGGCGGTGCTCTTCGGGTACCAGACCGCCCAGACCTGGGGTACGGATCGGACCCGGGCTCACGACATTGACGCGGATGCCACGATCTTTGAGGTCAAGTGCCCAGGAGCGCGCCAGGTTACGCACAGCGGCTTTACTTGCACTGTAAACACTGAAGCTGGCGGTTCCTTTCGCCGCAGCGGTCGAACCGGTAAGAATGACGGAGGCACCGTTGGTCAGCAGCGGAAGCGCCTTCTGTACGGTGAACAGCACGCCACGTACGTTGGTGCCAAAAATACGTTCAAAATGCTCTTCGGTGATGGCGCCGAGTGGCATCATGTCACCACCACCAGCATTCGCGAACAGTACGTCAAGCTTTCCTGAAGCGCTGGCAATCGTAGAAAACACCGTATCGAGATCGCTCAGCACTGAGGCATCCGCCCGAATCCCGGTGGCTGATGGTCCAATCAAGGCCACGGCGGCATCAAGCTCCTCCTGACGGCGGCCGGTGATGTAGACTTTTGCGCCCTGCTCCGCCAGCTCCTGCGCTGAGGCGAGGCCAATACCTGAGCTACCGCCCGTCACTAACGCAATCTGCCTGCAAGTTTTTTACTCATGGTGAAACTCCTTTCTAAGTTTAAATTGGCTTTTAAAGTCATCGGGTTACCGCGCAGTTCACGCTGCTGAGTTCGGTAAGCACTGTAACGTCATTAATGAGTGCGAAAAAATGCACGAATCCGGAAAACACTTTCCACACAGGTGGATAATCAAAAATCGGGCAAATTCGTCGCGTTATTTATTGAGGAAAACACGCGCGCTGGTTAAGCGGCCCGCGCTGACCGTGAACACATCCTCACCCCGCACCAGAGTCGGATTGTCTTTTGGGCCATAACCCCAGGTCACACGGGCAATACCGTGATTCCACTCGACAGGTGCCGGGGTAAAGATAAAGCCCGGATGCTGTGCCTGAATTTTACTGATGGCAGCATTCACGCGGTCCGCCCCTGTGTTCAGTCCGGCATAATCGGCAACGAAAAAGTCTGCGGAGTACACCGCGGCAAACGCTTTCTCTCGTTCAACGGCATCGGTGTTATTCCAGATAGCAAAGTGGCGATCGATCAGCTGCTGCAGGCCTTCGGGTGCGATTTGAGCCGTCGTGATGTTCATGGTTGTGTTCTCCGCTAATACGTTATGTGACCCGGCCAGCAGTACCGCCAGCAGCAGGGATTGGGTGAATACCTTTTTCATGTTTGTGTCCTCTGTCAGTTTGCTGCTTTCGCTTTGCCTACCAGCTCAATCTGCGAGCCCCATGGCGTCAGGAAATAAAACCACTGAGTGCCGTCGGCGTTGGTCACTGGCTCATTCAGGGTTTTCAGTCCGGCTTTTTGGATCGCCTTAAAACTGGCGGGCACATCCTGCGTTCTCAGGGCGATATGCGTTGCCGCATCATCATCCTGATGAGGACGTGTATGGCCGATTTGCGCACCGCTGTACTGGAACAGTTCGACTCCGGTGCCATCAGCCAGACGCATCATGACAAAACGCTTGAGGTCACTGGACTGGTGCCAGTTAAACGCGGCTTTCCATGCATCCGGGATAGCGCCGGGGGTGATGTCCGATTCAATCTTGGCGCCAAAGGTGGTCTGGAAAAACGCGATGGCCTTAGCCAGGTCAGGTACGTTGATACCGGCGTGGTCAACGCCTGAGATGGTGACCAGCGGTGCAGCGTCAGCGCTGAAAGCCGGAGCAGAGAGGCTGGCAGCGCCCAGCAGCAGAGAAGAAGCAAACAGCGTTGAAGCGATACGTTGAGTTTTCATGTCTTATATTCCTGTGATAAGTGATTCAGCTCATTGACGACAGCGGTTGTTGTCGCGATGGAATAAGCATATCGACGTGCGACGACTTTCAAAATAGAATGATTTGAAACTCATCATTGCAGATTTGAAATGAACAGATTCCCCGATTTCGAAGGACTCGCGATGTTTGCGAAAGTGGCAGAGGAAGGTTCTTTTGCGGCGGCAGCCAGAGTGATGGGGGTTTCCGTACCCACCGTGTCACGTGCCGTTGCTCGCCTGGAAGAGCGGCTGGGCGGCCGGCTGTTTAACCGGACCTCTCGCCAGTTGGCGTTAACGGAGTTTGGTCAAAGCATGGCGGCGAAGGCGTCAGAGATGTATCGCCAGGCAGAAGAGGTGGAAAGCGAAGCCCATGAACTGTCAGTGCAGCCTCGTGGTCAGGTGCGCTTAGCGGTGCCCATGTCGTTTGGCTTACGCTGGGTCGCCCCTTTGATGCCAGAACTTATCCGCCAGTTCCCGGATCTGAGTGTCGATCTGCATCTGTCCGATGCCTCAGTCGATCTGATTGCCGAAGGCTTTGATGCCGCGTTACGTATTGCCGCATTACCGGACTCTTCGCTGGTGGCGCGCAGGCTGTGTGCCGTGACGCAATATTTGGTGGCCTCACCGGCTTATCTCGCTGAGCAGGGTGTACCGCAGCATCCGCGTGAACTCACTTCCCGGCAGTGCTTCAGTTATGCCTATCGTGCCAGAAGCCAGGTATGGCGCTTCACGCATGATTCCGGCGCGCAGGAAGATATTGTCCCGAGCGGACCGTTGCGCGTGACCAACTCCGACGCCCTGCTGCCGCCCCTGCTGGCGGGCTTGGGGATTGCGGAACTGCCAGAATTTATGGCCGCGGAGTATCTGAAAGATGGTCGCCTGTTACATCTGCTGGATGAGTGGTCAATGACACAAGGCGGGCTCTATTTTGTCACACCCACTTCCCGCAGCCGGCCGTTGAAGGTCAAGGTGCTGTCAGACTTCTTTGCCAAACATCTCAGTGAACCTGAATGGCGCTGGCCTAAGTGATCCTCTTCATTATTTCATTTATGAAATGATGGCTTTCATTCTTTGCTATTTTGATTGCTCCTGAGTTTCATTATTGTTGCTTCACGCCGCCGACACTCGTCCGGCACTGAAAACAGGAGCACTCTTATCATGAAAACTGCCGTTCAATTACTCCAGAACTACCTGGACAGTATCCAGGATCCTAAAGCCGCCGCGGCCCTTTTTGCCGCAGATGGCGTGTTGGAACTGCCTTATCTGCAAACGCTAGGCTTGCTGCACAGAGTGCAGGGGCCGGCTGAAATCGAACGCTTCATCGCCGGATTGTTGGTTAAAATTCCTGATTTCCGCTTCCGCAATATCCAGTTCTTTATCGATACCCCTACACAGGCTTTTGGCGAATACAGCGTGGAAGCCGAACTGGCGGGCACCGATCGGGTATACAAGCAGACTTATGCCGGGAGGTTGGTTGCTGAAGGGGGCAAAATCAAACTGCTGCGGGAATCGCTGGATACCCTCGCCGCATGGCGTGCATTCAGTGGCGAGCAGTCCGCCTGAAGTGGTTTTTGCATTCGATTAAAAATAACTGGAGATAAAAAATGAGTATTAATACAGCTGACACACGCATTTCTTCTGCGGGCGATCATGACAAAACCCAACCGACTGAAATCATCGTCAGCGCTTACTATCGCGTACACCCTGATGACCGCCAAACCTTCATTGATGCTGTAAAGCCTGAAATGCAGGCAGCACAGCAGCTGCCTGGCTGTGTATTTTATGCCTTCTCTCAAGACCTGGTGAATCCAGATGCTTTTCATCTGTCAGAGGGCTGGGCGGACATTGAAGCCTATGAGCGACACGAACATTCAGAAACATTCCTGAAAGCACTGGCGACCGTGGTGAAACATGTCCGCATCCTTAATCGTGAGGGTATTCGTTACGACGTGGCGAAACAGCACATTGATGATCCGCGGGGTAAGGTTTCAGCCTGATTGCCAGGACTGAGTTTGACGGTGAGACATTGCTCAGCATCAATGAGAACAAGTGCGAATGTCTGCTCTTCGCTCATAGCTGCCCGATCTGGCTTATTGAGGGGCAGCTTTGTGGTGCAAGAAGCGGACATTCCGTGTGAATCCGCACTTCTATGTTGTCCCGCCTTTCAACTTATGAGTTTGCTGTTTATCGCTTATCCATGTCGATGGCTTCGCTAACACACAAGCATACTTCGGTGCCGACCGAAGCAGCATGCATTTGCCATCATTAAACTGCCCGTAAATTAGCAACGGAGCGGACCATGATTGCAGTACTTTTTGAGGCAGATGCCCTGCCAGAGGCTCAGGAAAGATATCTTCAGCTCGCTTCGGAGCTGAAGCCTCTCTTATCCGACACGCCCGGCTTTATTTCAATCGAGCGTTTCCAGAGCCTGACTACGCCCGGAAAGATTCTTTCTTTGTCGTGGTGGGAAGATGAGGAGTCTGTCGCCGGATGGAAGCGAAATGTAATGCATCAGGCCGCTCAGAAAGAAGGTAAGCAGTCGATTTTTTCATTCTACAGAATACGGGTAGCCAGCGTATTCCGTGATTACTCTTCTGATAAGGGAACAAATCCGCATGTATGACATTCACGTTATTCTTAAAAATAGCCCGGGCTCACTTGGTTCACTGGGTAGTGTACTGGGTGGAAACGGAGTGGGACTTGAAGGTGGTGGCGTATTTACAGGACCAGAAGGAGGGCACGCACATTTCCTGGTTGAAGACGGCGATAAAGCACACAAGGTGTTGACTGAAGCCGGTTTTGACGTCTGCAATGTGTGTCGTCCCCTGGTAAGAAAATTACCTCAGGAACGGCCCGGAGAGCTGGGAGAAATAGCTGACACAATTGCCCGGAACGGCATCAATATTCTGGTACAGTACAGCGATCACAGTAACCGGCTCATTCTCATTACGGATGATGATGCCCGGGCAGCCGAAGTCACCCGAAAATGGGCAATACCTTCTGAATGAACCTCGTTAAAACAAAGCGCGACAGTGAGCCAGATGATGTCCTTGAAACATCAATGGTAATGGTGGCTTCTGCGCTGTCTGACCCGTCAAGGGTAAGTATTCTGTGCGCCCTGATGGACGGGCGCGCATGGACAGCTACCGAACTTAGCGTAGTGGCTGGCATAGCAGCCTCGACAACCAGCGGGCATCTGAACCGACTTCTCAGCAACGGTCTGGTCATTTGCCTGACGCAGGGACGTCATCGCTATTACAGCCTTGCGGGCCATCATATCGCCGGACTGCTGGAAAACCTGATGGGAGTTTCCATGGGGACTTCCAAAGCCCCCGTTTCCAGTACGCCGGTCAATCTGCGTTACGCACGCACCTGCTATGACCATCTGGCAGGCGAGCTTGCTGTCAATATTTATGAATTTATGCTGCAGGAAAAATGGCTTGAAGCAGATGGCTCGGAACTGACATCAGCCGGCAAAATGCATGTTGAGAAAATGGGCGTTTTGCTTAACTCTCGCACACGACGCAAGCCCTGTTGCGGCTGTCTGGACTGGAGTGAAAGACGTTTCCATCTCGGCGGTGACGCTGGCTCAGCCCTGTTTACACTTTTCCTGCAAAAAAAATGGGTAACGCGTACACAGGGATACCGTGAAGTGAACGTAACCGATTCAGGCCGGGTTGCAATATATCGGCTGTTTAAGCTGAAGATCACCTAGCCTTAAATCATATACCGGTTGATGTGATCGGGTGACTCAAGATGCCTTCATCTGACTCCTCCATTTTACGTAAAAGGTCCGATCCTCGCTCTTAGCTGTCCCTGAGCATTTCATTCGACAGCTGAGTGCCAGGAGCGGACATCATCATTACCCGACAAAAATACTTGAGCGCTATTCGGTTTTTATCACTCATCTATCTAACCAAGGTGCTATGACCGTTTCGATCCAGCCAGTGAACGCTCTGACGCGGTGAGAAAGATTTCTTCTGTGGGCTACAACCAGTGAAACGGTAAGTGGAGAGGGACGCAGATGAGGCAGGATTTCAACCAGAGAACCGCGTTCTATATGGTGTTTTAGCGCCCAGTGACCAGCCTGAATTAGCCCTATGCCTGCAAGTCCGGCTTCATGATAGGTTTGCACGCTGTTGACCTGCATCGTGCCAGGAAGTGGAAGCGACGAATAGCCCTCTCCTTCAGGATATTCCCATCCAGAAAGCCGCGAACCGAACAGGCGCGTATAATGCACCATCTGATGTCCCTGGCTGATTAAATCGTCAATGGATTGTGGAACACCATAACGGCGCAGATAAACGGGACTTGCCACATTCACCATTCGCAGCATGCCGAGCTTTCGCGCAATCAACGTTTCATCAAACACCGGGCCGAGGCGGATAACACAGTCAAAGCCTTCCTGAACAAGATCGACTCGTCTGTCAGTGCTGGACAACTCCAGCTCCAGCTCAGGATGTTTCGTTAAAAGCTGCGGAAGTGCAGGCACCACCATGCTGCGTGCAAGCTCGGTAGGCATGTCTACCCGAAGCTTACCCCTGAGCAGGGTGTCCTGCCCCGCAAAGAGATGCTTCAATTCTTCCGCTTCTGCAAGCAAATCCCGGGCGCGGGAATAAAACAGTCTGCCATCTTCAGTAAGTTGCACGCTTCTCGTGGTGCGGTGAAGCAGCGCAACACCTATCTCCTGCTCAAGTTCGCGAATGACGGCCGATACCCGCCCCTTTTGTGTTCCCAGGCTTTCAGCTGCGCGGGTAAAGCTCGCCATTTCAGCTACACGCGAAAAGATCATGAGTGCATCGAGGTTTTTCATTGTTCTCCATATGGATAACAGTTAGTTCATTTTTTAGATATTTATACTCTAGCCGTTACTCAATAAGCTAATCAAACACAACGTCGTCCCTGGACATCAATTTAAAAGGCCCCGACATGACTCAGGAAATTTCAAACGTTAAAGCAGTCGTTGTTTACCACTCCGGCTACGGTCACACCGAACGCATGGCACTGGCTATTGCAGAAGGCGCAGGTGCAGAATTGCTGCTTATTGACCCACAGGGGAATCTGGCTGATGGGGCATGGGAAAAACTTGATAACGCTGACGCCATTCTGTTTGGTTCTCCAACCTACATGGGCGGGCCAAGTTGGCAGTTTAAGAAGTTCGCTGATGAGTCATCCAAGCCCTGGTTTACAAACAAATGGCAGGACAAGATTTTTGGGGGATTCACCAACAGCGCAAGCATTAACGGTGACAAACTCAATACGCTTGAGTACTTCTTTTTACTGGCCGGTCAGCATGGCGGTATCTGGGTAAACATGGACATCAAACCGGCAAATACTAAGGCCTCGGTGCGCGATGATTTAAACCGTATGGGCTCCTCCATTGGCGCAATGGCTCAGACTGATGCAGACGCATCACCGGAAGAAATGTCCGTGGGCGACCTTGAAACCGCGCGCTCTTACGGTCGTCGTGTTGCCAGACTGGCACAGCAATTTCTTAGAGGTAAATCATCACAGTTTTAACTGTTCACAGGCCCTTAAGCGCAGGCTTGCAGGGTCTGCAACGTTAAAAATTCAGGAGTACGCTGATGAAATATAACCAACTTGGCCGTACAGGTCTTTTTGTCTCAGAGCTATGCCTTGGCACGATGACGCTGGGGGGTAACACCGACGCGGGCATCTGGTCAGCGATTGGTGCGCTCGACCAGGAAGAAGCAAACAATCTTATTGCTACAGCACTTGCAAGCGGAGTTAACTTCATTGATACCGCAGATATTTACTCCTTTGGTCAGTCTGAGCGCAGGGTTGGCCAGGCATTAAAAGATCTGGGCGTAGAAAGAAATAAGATTATTCTGGCGACCAAAACGGCGGGCGTCATGGGTGATACACCTAATGACCAGGGGGCATCGCGTGGGCACATTATGGATTCGGTTCAGAGAAGCCTGGAGCGCCTTCAGGTTGACCATATCGATCTATATCAGATTCATTCAAATGACACCGTAACCCCTGTTGAAGAAACGCTGCGTGCTCTGGATGACCTGACCCGGCAGGGATTGGTTCGTTACGTCGGTGTGTCCAACTGGCCTGCAGGTAAATTAGGTAAAGCCCTGGGCCTGAGCGAGGCGCTGCATGCGACGCGTTTCGAGACGCTTCAGGCCTACTATTCGGTTGCCGGTCGGGATATTGAGCGTGAACTGGTTCCGCTGGTGCAGGATGAGCGCATGGGGCTTCTGGTGTGGTCACCGCTTGCAGGCGGCCTGCTGTCGGGAAAATATGGCCCGGGCGCACCGTCAGTGGAGGACTCACGGAGAACTCACTTTGATTTCCCTCCGGTCAACCTTGCGCTGGCATGGGACTGTGTCACTCAAATGCGGGCCATTGCTGAGACTCATGGCGTCACAGTCAGCCGCATTGCGCTGGCCTGGCTGCTTTCCAGACCTCACGTTACCAGCGTCATTCTGGGTGCGAAACGCATTGAACAGCTTGAAGATAACCTTGCCGCTACGGATGTCATCCTCAGCGAAGACGAGCTTGAACGTCTGGACGCTGTCAGTGTGCTTCCGCCTTATTACCCTGGCTGGATGATTGAGCACCAGAATGTAACCCGATATCCCGCGCCTTTTAGAAACTGAAAGGTGCGATGAAACAGAGCTGTTGAACGTTTCAGCCCTCAGGATCTTGCTAATACCAATGAAGTTTAAAGGGGAAAAAATGAATAAAGGTTATTTAATTGCACACTTTACCGTTACTGATCCAAAGGCATTCGGTGATTATGTCCGGGCTGCTGACGAAGCCGTAAAGGAGTTCGAACCGAAAATCATTGCATGGTCAGGCCAGTTTGAAAATCTTGAAGGCGAGCATCATGAGCAGCATATGATTTTTGAATTTAACACCTATGAAGATGCTAAAAACTTCTATGAAAGTCCTTCCTATCAGGCTGCGAAAATCATACGTCTCCGTTCGGCAACGGGCACGTTTACACTTGTAGAAGGTGCTGAGTAATCCTGTTCGTGCGCGGTTTTTGACGTAAGACCAGACAGCCCGGAAGTAGTGAGTCGCCCGGGCCTGGTGAATCGGCACCACCGGAAACTCCAGTCGAGTGGCTTCTCGGGAGTTTAAATTCGGTGGTGCCACCCCGCT
This sequence comes from Pantoea sp. CFCC18177, assembly GCF_059412425.1. NCBI lineage: Bacteria > Pseudomonadati > Pseudomonadota > Gammaproteobacteria > Enterobacterales > Erwiniaceae > Pantoea > Pantoea sp. CFCC18177. The sequence continues at coordinate 124,899 of NZ_JBNBPL010000008.1, read as the reverse complement.
CCCTGCATCGCCTATCCAAACAAAAAAACACGATCTTTTCCCCGTTGAAAAACATTCGCTCAAAATACTAAAACAATTACTCATGGCCGCTGTTCGCTCAAGGCGGGCATCCGCCCCACACAACAGGCAGCCCTGTGCCAGAAGCGGATGTTTCCAACCCCTGCATGAACTAATTCGTGGAGAACAAGTTATCACTGGATAGCCATGCAGACATGCTGGAGTCATCAGGAATGTTTAGGCGTTCATCTTCAATAGCTATAGTATTGCTTTTTACTGAACGTCGGTTGATATGAAAACAAGCTTTAAATAAGCTATATTGAGAGGTAAAAGTCGCCTACATTACCTTTCTGGTAATCATCATCCCATGTGAGCTGTATGCGATACTTCGTTTTGCTCTCAAAATTTATTGATGCGATCATCTCCACTGCCTGTTGAGGACGCAATAACTCATACGGAAATTTATCTTTCACCTCAGACATTATCAGGTATTCATCACCATCATTATCAGGAAAGTGAACATCTATGTTTCTTGCCTCTACCTTACCTCTATTGTAGATTTTTAACCTGTATCTATTGTTAGATGGATTAACTATTCTCGCACCAAGCTCTGCCTTCATTTCATTAATGGCAGACTTTGTTTCTTTTTCCAGGATAAGCTTACGCAACCTGTCTTGCTCATCTTTTATAACTCGTTGTTCTTTATCGCTTTTCCTTGATTTAAATTCGGATGCAATGACAGTGTAAATTGATACTGCAAGCGCACCAAAAGCGATAAGGTCACTCGTCGACATTGTTATATCCTTATGCTTTAAATTACTTGAATGTTTTTTTAAATATATCACTAAACTGTTTCTGTATATCTCGCGATAACTCCTTTTTTATCTCATTGACATGAGCATCAATACTTGAACCATTTTCCTGGATTAACTCGTTTTTCGTTAACTCCATGCCACAGTCCGTACATTTTACCATCTCAGAATCTTCAGCATATTCCATCTCTAGGTTCCCGCAGACAGGACATAATAGAGCAACACTTCTTTTATATTTTTCAGGATCTAGCTTCATATTTTCTCCAATAAGAACCAGAAAAAAGATTACGAATTGTGAGTCTCAGTAATACACTTTTTAACTCAGATTCACCATCAAAAACGTGCGCATACATTATAAATACCTTGAACCTATGTTAGGTTCAATTTGGTAGTAATACCATAACGTCATGATTTTGACGTCCGCAATTCGCTCATAGCTGCCAGTCAACTCACCAGGAAACTGTCTCTATTTTTGTTGGAGATGACCATTAGAAATGCAAATGGGTAATCGAGTGAACGCAAATACCCCCTGCACCACTCTCCCAAACAGTGACTAAATACAGGTATTCAGGCTGTTTATTGATTCGCAGCCTCTCTTTTCAGTGCAGTACCCTACCGCCACTCCTCTGCCCTTTCTGACAACCAACACATAAGTTAATCAGCCGGCTGGGGCCGCACCGGGGCTGGCATTCCGCAGCGCTGAACGGAATGAGTCTGCCAGGAGAGCCCGCAGGACGCGGGCGAAAGGTGGCGCTGGAACATGGATGTTCCATCGGCACCGGTCCGTAAGGCAGACGAGTGAAGTGAAGGTACCGCGACAGCGGCGCGAGGACCGCCAGCCCCGGTGCGGCTCCAGACGTCGTTAGCGCCAGTAAATCAACTGACAAGCATCAGACAACTCACTTCCGATTTTCTATCGGCTCTTCCAAGACTTACAAATTTTAACAATTCCCCGATTTTGTTAAGGAAATCACAGTTATTTAACTTAACTCCATGATTCCACTCAACTAACCGCACAAATGTGACGCACATCATGCTTTACATCAATGCCAACGTTGGCAAAAGGGGTTGCCAACGTTGGCATTGCTAAACATAATCGCAACATCTTGTTATCACCACGGTTAATGTGGAGATCAAAAGCCCAGGAACGGGCCCCGGTCATTTGGGAATACGCGGAGGCTGCTTTATGCTGTGAGGTTATTGCCCTCTGGATCAGCGTGATCAGCCTATGAAAAAAAATGACAACAAAACCAAACCCGGCAAAGCAACAGCGGATGATGTCGCTGCGCTGGCCGGGGTATCGAAATGGACCGTATTGCGCGCGTTTAAGCCCGGCGCGTCCATTTCACCGGTGGCACTTGAAAACGTCATGGCAGCAGCGAACAAACTGGGTTTCAGGCCGAACCTACTGGCGAGAAGCCTCAAACAGAACAAAACCAACATTATTGGCATCGTCGCGGATGAATTCAGCAACCCGCACACGCTAAGAATGCTGAAAGAGGCAACGCAGCAACTCAATGAGCGTGGCTACATGTCACTGCTGCTGAACATTGAGTCAGCGGAAAACTATCACTCCGTGTTGCAGATGGCCGGACAGTTGCAGGTCGATGGCATTCTCTATCTGGCCACCATTGTCAGTGATGAGTTGCTGGTGATTGCTAAATCGCTGCACCACATCCGCGCCGTGCATGTGTTCCGTAACACCGATGCCGCGGATGTCGAAGTGGTCAACGTTGATGGTTATACGGCAGGCGAAACGCTCGGTAATCTCCTGTTAGAGCAGGGTTATCAGCGTTACGGCTATATGAAAGGACCGGACACGTCATCCAGCCACCTACTCAGGATGGAAGGCTATGCCGCCAGCCTTGACGCAGCGGGTCAGTCACTGGACGCGGTGCTGATTGCACAACGCTACGACCGTGACCAGGCGTACAACGTGATGGCAACCTACTTGCGTGATACGCCGCCAGAGCAGCGAATTGATGCGCTGTTCTGCGAAAATGATGTGCTGGCCTTTGGTGCCCTGCAGGCGATCCGCGATCATGATGCGCAGCTACATATCGGCGTCGTGGGTTTTGATGATATTGATGAGGCACATGCGACCACATGGAACCTAACCAGCTGGAACCAACGGGCTGATTTGCAAATTGCCGAAGCGATAAACCGTTTACTGGATAATGTCGCGACTGAAAATGGAGAGTGGCGTCATGGCGAATTACGCCTGCGACATTCTCATTTAAAAAAAGGTTAATTAATCATGCCGTCATGAAATAAAGTGACGGCAATTTATTAAGGAGAGTAATAACCCGCAACGTCATTTTTATTCAATTCTAAAAAACTCAAAATAACACTGTCTATTCGATAAACTCGTCTGATCTATTTTCAGTGAGCGTGTTTTCATGTAGTCGGTGACTCTACGTCTATGGAGCATCGTATGGAACGTCGATTTTTTATTAAAACGGGAATGGTTCTGGCCGCAACAGGAACAGCTGCATCGATATTTAAACCCGCCGGTGCAGCGGACAATGTCTTATCCGGTGGCAAAATATGGCGCGCAAAACAAACGCAGCCGCCGACCCCTGCCGATCCCACCAAACGGCTGTTTTTCACCGAGCGTGAATCTCAGTTGGTCACGGCGATTTTTGACCGCCTCATCCCCGCAGATGAACTGAGTGTCAGCGCGTCTCAGGCGGGATGCGTGGTGTTTATCGACAACCAACTGGCTGGCGATTACGGCCGCGGCAGCTGGCGTTACAATGTGGGTCCGTTCGAAAATGGCACCGCTGCTCAGGGCAATCAATCCCCTTTATCCCCTGCTGATATCTATCGCAAAGGATTAGCGGAATTAGAGGCTCATTGCCAGACGCTACTCGGCAAATCATTTATTGACTTAGATGATAATGCCAAAGACAGCTATCTGGAAAAAATGGAAGCGGACCAATTTACTTACGCCTCCCTCTCCGCCAAATATCTTTTTAGCCAGTTGCTGGGTAATGTTCAGGAAGGTTTCCTCGCCGATCCTATATACGGTGGCAACCGTAATATGGTGGGCTGGAAAATGATTGGTTTCCCCGGTGCACGCTATGACTATCGCGACTATGCGCCGTTAAAGGGACAGAAACTCAATATTGAACCCATCAGCATTATTGACCTCCTGAAAGCTTAAATTAAAAGGCACATCATGAATTACACCAGACCCAAGGCTGATGCCGTTATTATCGGCCTCGGCTGGGCCGGTTCACTTATGGCTGAAGAACTGACCCGCGCCGGATTAAACGTTGTCGCCATTGAACGTGGCCCATGGGAACAAACCCAGACCAACTTCTCCCCTGCCATTGCCGCTGACGAACTGCGCTATGGCGTACGCCGCGAAATCCTCAAACCGCCTCGCGTCGAAACCCTGACGTTTCGTAATGACAGCAGCCAGAAAGCGCTGCCTGCGCGTGACTGGAATGCCTTCCAGATGGGCTTCAGCGTGGGCGGTGCCGGTAAACACTGGGCCGCCAACGCCTGGCGTTTCAATCCGTCCGATTTCGAAATGGCTACCCGCCTGCGCGACCGCTACCACAACATGAAGCTGGCCGATGGCCTGATTGTTCAGGACTGGGGCGTCAGCTATGCGGAACTGGAACCCTTCTACGATCGCGTAGAGAAAATTGCCGGCATCTCCGGTAAAGCCGGCGTGCTGAACGGGGAAAAACAGGCAGGCGGTAACCCGTTTGAAGGCAGCCGCACCAGTGAATATCCGACGCCACCGCTGATCCGCTCGCACTGGAACGATAAGTTCCATCAGATCACCGAGAAAATGGGCTATCACCCGTTCCCGATCCCGGCTGGCACCATCGGCGCGGCTTACACCAACCCGCTCGGCATCAACCTTGCACCCTGCACCTACTGCGGCTACTGCGGCTTCTATGGTTGCGGCAACTGGTCGAAATCATCACCGAACATCTGTGTGGTGCCGGCGTTAATGGATCGCACCAACTTCACCCTGCTGACCGAGTGTACCGCGCTGTACATCGACAAAGCGGAAGACGGCAAAACGGTGACCGGGGTGACTTTCCTGGATTCCGATGGCAATACCGGTTTCCAGCCAGCGGATATCGTCTGCCTGTCGGCGTATCAGCTGGACAACGTGCGTCTGCTACTGCTGTCGAAAATCGGCAAAGCCTACGATCACGCCACCGGTGAAGGCACGCTGGGTCGTGCGTATAACTATCAAACCATGTCGATGGGCTATCTCTACTACGAGAATGAGCAGATGAATCCGTTCATCTCGACCGGTGCGCTCTCGACGCAAATTGATGATTTCAACGGCGATAACTTTGACCATACCGGTCTCGGCTTCCTCGGCGGTGCAGGCATTCAGGCACTGTCCGATCAGGGCACGCCGCTGAGCATGACCGACCGTCTGCCGCCCAACAGCAAAATGTGGGGCTCCGCCTGGAAAAAAACCTTCCAGAAAAGCTACCAAAACTACGCAAAGATTCAGGGGCAAGGCACCTCCTACTCTCACCGTGATTCGTACCTGTCACTGGACCCGAACTACACCGATGCCAACGGCCAGCCGCTGCTGCGTCTCACCTTCGACTACAACCAGAATGACCGTTTAATGGCGCGCTTTATCCGCGACCGCATCGAGGATATCTGCAAAGTGTCCGGCGCCAGCAGCTGGCAGACGGAAGCCTTCCCGGATGCGCACAACTCGCCGTTCCGCGCGTATGACAGCTCGCACACCATCGGTGGCGCCGTGATGGGCACCGATCCGGCGACGTCGGTACTGAACCGCTATCAGCAGCACTGGGATGCGCACAACCTGTTCGTGCTGGGTGCTTCATCGTATCCGAATAACGGCGGCTATAACCCGACTATCACGCTCAGTGCGCTGACGTTGTGGACGGCGCACGCCATCGTCAATCAATACCTGAAAAATCCAGGCTCACTGGTCGGTTAAGGAGAACATGATGGCGAATAAATTACGACGCATTGCGCTCGCAGTGGGCGTGGTGGCAGTGGCCGGGGCGTTGGGATATACCGCGCTGGTCGAGTACGGCTTGCATAAAAGCTATCCGCAAACGGTGAAGATTGAAGAGGGTGCGGGCCTTAAGGACCAGATCAAACGAGGCGAGTATGTCGCGCGTTTATCTGACTGTACCGCCTGCCACACCAAAGAGGGCGGCCAACCTTTTGCCGGGGGATATAAGCTGGATACGCCGTTTGGTGCCATCCTGTCTTCGAATATCACCTCGGATAAGGAAACCGGCATCGGCGGCTGGACGCAGGAGCAGTTTGACCGCGCAGTACGCCACGGTATCGGTTCACACGGCAACCTGTATGCAGCGATGCCTTACAATGCCTATGCCAAATTAACCGACCAGGATCTCACCGACCTGTGGGCTTATATTCGCACCATTCCGGCGGTGAACAACAAAGTGGTAGAGAACCAACTGCCCTTCCCGTTCAACCAACGCTGGACCCTGGCGGGCTGGAACTTGCTGTTCTTTAAAGATCAGGTCTTCCAACCCAACACGCAAGTGAGCCCCGAGATCAATCGCGGTGCGTATCTGGTTGAGGGGCCAGGGCACTGTGCCTCTTGTCACACGGCCAAAAACGTCCTTGGCGGCGACACCTCTGCTTATCTGCAGGGCGGATCGTTGCAGGGTTGGTTTGCGCCGGATCTGACGCCGAATCCACACACCGGTCTCGGGAAGTGGAGCAACGAAGATATTGTGAGCTATCTGCGCGCTGGCGCGAACAGCAAAACAGCATCTTCAGGCCCGATGACCGAAGCGATTGAAAATTCGACGCAGTATATGAGTGACAGCGATCTGCACGCTATTGCGCAGTATTTACACTCACTGCCTGCATCGCAGACCACTGTACCTACAGCGATCGACAGCCAGCAGAGCGCGATGCTGGTGGGCAAAAAGGTGTATGAGTCGCAGTGTAATGCCTGCCACGTTTCGGATGGCTCAGGGATCAGAAATATGATCCCGACGCTCGCCGGTAATGCGCAGGTGAATTCTGCCGACGCTTCCAGCCTGCTTAACGTGGTGCTCAATGGCAGCGAGGGGCCGTTCACCCATGCTAACCCAACGGCGGCGGGTATGCCGGCGTTTGCATGGAAACTGTCAGACAGCAATATTGCCGATGTGATGACCTATATCCGCAATAGCTGGGGTAACGCTGCTCAGCCGGTCTCCACTGAACAGGTACAACAGGCGCGTCAGACCACCCAAGCCGCACAATGGCTAGGTACGCCGAAAGAGTAGTCCTGAGTTCCGCACAACAGGGAGCGTTGTGCGGAAATTAACGATTTCGCCGGGATATTATTGTCAATGGGTGTATTACCCTAAAAACAACCGCTTGAAGATAATAGGGTTCAAACTCAAAAAATAAGTGAATTGTGTTTTAAATCGCAGAAGGGATTGATATGTATTGGGATTAATCCTAATAAAACCTAATATTGGGCATTCAGACGTTACACACAACTTAAGAGTGAATGTTATGAATACCCGCATAATATCAGGGATGGTTGGTGCCATTCTGTTAACACTGTCACCTTTAGCCCTTGCCGAGAGTGCATCCCCTGTCACTCATGAAGCTGACTGGGTTGCCGCTAAATTCAAATTCAACAGCGGCGAAGAGTTGAAAGACCTGCGCATTCATTACTACACTATCGGCGATCGCAGTAAACCGGCGGTATTATTACTGCACGGAACTAACCAACCTGTAAAAGCATTACTGGCCCCCGGCTTTGCGGGCGAGTTATTTGGTCCCGGTCAGGCGCTGGATAGCAGTAAATATTTCATTATCATTCCTGAAAGTATTGGCTCTGCAAAATCATCCAAACCTTCGGATGGTTTACGCATGGCATTCCCCCACTATGATTATGACGATATGGTGACCGCCCAATATCGTTTAATAACCGAAGGTTTGGGCATCTCGCATCTGCATCTGGTGATGGGTTACTCCATGGGCGGGATGCAGACCTGGATGTGGGGTGAGAAATACCCCGCCATGATGGATGCACTGGTGCCGATGGCCTCACAGCCAAATGAGTTGTCAGGTCGCAACTGGATGCTGCGCCGCATGTTGATTGAGTCGATAAAAGGCGATCCTGCCTGGGCTGAGGGTAATTATAAGCAGCAGCCACCCACGCTAAAGACCGCCAACATCATGTTCAGTATCGCCACTACCGGCGGCACGCTGGCCTATCAGCATAAAGCCCCAACGCGAGCTCAGGCAGATAAACTGATTGATGAACGCCTGGCCGCACCGGTCACCGCAGATGCCAACGACTTTATTTATATCTGGAGTTCGTCAGCCAATTATAATGCCCTGCCGGCATTAAATCGTATTAAAGCACCGATGTTAATTATTAACTCCGCAGATGATGAGCGTAATCCGGTTGAGACCGGCATCCTGCAAGGCGAATTAAATAAGATTAAAAAGGCGGAGTTATTTCTGATCCCCGCCAGTGCCGACACCAGCGGCCATGGCACCATGATGCAAGCCAAATTTTACAGTCAAAAGCTCACATCATTTTTAGCGAATATACCGACAAAATAATACCCCTAATCTTCACAGGAAGTATCACCCGATACTTCCTGTTTAAAAATTATATTGCTATCGCAGGCGCTAATTTATCTTTCAACCAATATCAGGGAATACTCTATGTTTCGTAGAATAAAGATTCGAACTGCACTCAGTATCATGATTGTGTCACTGGCTGCGTTATTACTGTTTGTCGGCACCCTGGGACTGGTGGCCGTACAGTCGGAGAATAAATCCTTTGCGCATGTGGATACGGAAGTCTTGCCAGGGCTGGTGGCACTGAATGACAGCTCAGAACTGTTATTACGCGCCCGCCTCGATCTGCGTTTATACGAATCTTTAATGAGCAGCGGCGACACGGATAAAGCCAAAGTCGCGCTGAATCGCGCACGCGGGAAAATCGATGGCGCCGGTGCCAAATGGCAGGACTACCTGAAATATCCGCAGTTGGCGGCTGAGCGCCCGATTGCGGCGAAAATGGCCACCACCCGCGATGCCTTGATGAAAGAGTTTATCGACCCCGCCTTTGCCGCACTGGAAGCCGGAAAACTGGATGAATATCGCCAGCGTGCCGGGAAATCGACCGCCCTGTACGGCGCATTTGATGGTGCTTCCAAAGCGTTGGTTGCCTTTAAACTGAAAAGTATCGATCTGGCCTACGATGACTCGAGCGTGCGGGTACAACGTATGCAGTACGCCCTCTATTTCTCCATCGCCTCTGCGCTGTTGCTGGCCGGGTTAGCCTGGGCGGTGATGACTCACCTTATCGTCAAACCACTGGATAACGCCATTGCGGTATTTGACCGTATCGCCGAGGGCGATCTGCGCGCACAGATTGATACCACCGGCAAAAATGAAATCGCACGCCTGTTTACCTCATTAAAACGCATGCGTGATGGCCTGGAGAACATGGTGCTGTTGGTGCGTAACGGCACCGACACCATCGGCACCGGGGTGGAGGAGATCGCGTCAGGCAATATCGACCTCTCCAGCCGCACTGAGCAGCAGGCGGCGTCACTGGATGAGACCGCCTCCAGCATGGAGCAGATCATGGCGACGGTTAAAAATAACGAAGACAACACGCGCAAAGCCAACGCGCTGTCGCAGAAAGCGTCTGACTCTGCTTCGCGCGGTGCCAACGTGGTGTCGGATGTGGTGACCACCATGAGTTCCATTGAGAGAAGTTCGGCCAAGATTGGTGACATCGTTGGCGTGATTGATGGTATCGCCTTCCAGACCAACCTGCTGGCGCTTAATGCCGCAGTGGAAGCTGCGCGCGCCGGAGAAGCAGGACGCGGATTTGCCGTGGTGGCCTCTGAAGTACGGGTGCTGGCCCAGCGCAGCGCCACCGCCGCCAAAGAGATTGGTGCGATGACCAATGACTCGATCAGTAACATCGAGCAGGGCTCAGGCATGGTGAAGCAGGCGGGCTCAACCATGAATGAGGTCATGGCTGATGTGAAGAAAGTGGTGGAGATTATGGATGAAGTGATGCTGGCGTCAGGGGAACAGACGCGTGGTATCTCGCAGATTAATATTGCGATTCAGCAGATGGATGGCGTGACCCAACAGAACGCCTCACTGGTTTCAGAAGTGGCCACCGCCGCGAGTTCCCTGCAACAACAGGTGGTCAATCTGCAGCACTCCGTCGCACGTTTCCAGGTGGAAAATGACCAGACTGAGTCTGACAACGAGGGCTATCACGTACCGATGATGCAACTGAATTAAATCAGGCGGGGCAGAAGCTTAGGCTTCTGCCCGATCTGCATCAGAATTCAAATGAAGAAGAGAGCACGAAGGTACGAGGCATGCCGACCGCTAACTGGCCACTGCCTGCGGCACTCCAGTAACGTTTATCGGTGACGTTGTTCACCGTGAACCTGAAGGTCGCATCGGTATTGGCGATACGGGTTTTATAACTGGTTCCGAGGTTGTAAACCGTATAGCTGCCCACATACGCCTGGTTTTGGCTGTTCACCGGACGCTTCCCGACATAAGAGGCTCCAGCGTTAACCGCAACGCCCGGCAGCATATCGAGCTTGTGGTTGATAAAGAGATTGCCCGCTTTTTCAGGCGTGTTCTCTGGTGCCTTGCCCACCAGCGTAGCCGTGGTCGAGCGGGTCACTTCGGCGTCCAGCAGCATTAACGAGGTGATAATCGAGGTGTTCGGCGTCAGATCGCCCTGCAGTGAAAACTCCCCACCGCGATAACGCGCCTCGCCGTTAACGGCGTAGATATCGTCATCTCCGGTGCTGGCAGAGGGCTGAGTCAGTTCAAAATAGGCAGCCGAAGCGTAGAGATTATTGGTTAACCGGGTACGCACACCGATCTCTTTCTGTTTACTCACCACGGCTTTAAGCGATTCACCGGCATTGGCGGCGGTAGAGGGCGCAGTACCGGCAGATTCCAACCCTTCTACATAGCTGGCATAAAGACTGATATCCGGCGTGACCTTGTACACCACACTCACAGCGGGCGTCAGCGCTTTGACTTTCTCACTGTCCGCATTGAGTTGTTTACTGGTATAACGCCCCCAGCGCAGAGCACCGGTCAGCTGCCAGTTTTCATTTAGAGTCACCCAGTCCTGCAGGAACAAACCGCCATCCCGCACCGTTTGCTCATTGAAGCTACGATCGCGCAGGGTGTTTTTCGAACCGTTTGGCGAACGCACCAGCGAGGAGACCGTGACCGGGTCGTACATATTCTGCGAGGCAGAGTACATGGTGGTGTAAAAACTTGGCTGGTACAGGCGGTTTTGACTGCCCCCCATCAGCAACTGGTGTTCGATTGAACCGGTAGTGAAGTTGCCCTTCACCTCTGCCCGCACGTTCTGGTTCAGGTAATCCTGGCCAGGTTGGTCGGCACCGTAAACCGTTCCGGCGCCCGTTGCCGCATTGTAGCTATCAAACACCCACAACCAGCGATCTCGTTTGGTGCGCGACTGCCCCAGCGTCACCTTACTCGACCAGTCATAGTTAAACGCGTATTCAGCCTGCAGCAGATGCGTTTCTGCCTCAGATTTGGTGGCTTTACCGTTCATAGAGAGCAATTTTTTGGGATCGGGAATACTCGGCATGGTGACAATCCCTTTGACCGCCGTCGGTGTCGCAATAGCCGCCTGCTCAGTAATACGTGCTTTAACCTTTTCATAATCATATTTCAGCAGCAGTTTGTCATTGACCCGCCAGTCGAGCGCCGCGCTGAAGAAACGTTTGTTGCCGTGGTCGCCCTCAATCGGCAGATGAATATTGTTCGACATGGCGTTAATGCGCACTCCGAAATTCTTTTCATCGCCAAACCGGTCGGCAAGATCCACATGTGCCAGCGATGAACCGCTATCGTCGGTAGAAAACGTCACCGCCCGCACCGGGGTATTTCCGGCGCGTTTCGTCACCATATTCACCACCCCACCGGGTGACACGAAGCCATAATAGAGTGCGGAAGCCCCTTTCAGAACTTCAAAGCGCTCTTTGTTTTCCATTGGAATGGGCAGGTTATTATCGAATGGCAATACGCCGTTAAACATATAACTGGCGCGGTTATCGAGGTTAATACCGCGAATCGAAAGCTGATCATAGGCCACGCCGCTCTGCTGCTGGCGAACCACACCGGCGACGTTGCGCAGCGCATCGTAGAGCCCCTGCCCCTGCTGCTCTTTAATAATTTCACTCGGCACAACGCTGACGGAGTTCGGCACATCCAGCATATCGCGCCCCTGAAATATCCCTACATCTGCATAGGTCGGGGCATAACCGCTTGGCGCAGGCTTTCCCGCCACGTCCGCAGTGACTTCAAGGGTATCGTGCTTATTCACGCCCGATGACGATGAGGTTTTCGCGCTAATACCCGTTGAGGGCGTGTCCGTCTTATTTTCAGCCTGCCCGCTGGCGGTAAAGATCACAAAAGGTAAACCCGTCAGCGCCACGGCGAGGCGTTTCTTATTGGTGTGGTAATAATTCATTTATTCCCCAGAGAGCGTGATGCCAATGCAAATTGTTTTAATAAAGAAATTCACCGATTTTCAAAATCGGCCTGGTTATCTTCCTGACGTGGTGAAGCGGCGCAGTCGAGCCTGCTGTAGAGGCTGATGCACAGAAGGTAAACAGGAATGATTATCATTCCACCATGAAGCGCTGTAGTAGTAAACATCACGGCTGAAATGCAGCGGTTGATATTCCCCGAGGGGCGGTTTTCACCGATTTTTTGATTTTTTATCCTGTTGATAATTAATGATTTAATCATCACTTATTAACATTATGGTCATCCACGATCGGGCCAAAACAGCTTGCTGTAGTGCCTCGTGAAATTGACTACTACAGCGTTCTACTACATGATGATTTTCAACAACAATATGCGAATAGCAATCATTACGCATAGCGCTGGATGCGCTCCTCTTCGGCCGCCGTGACCCTATGTTGACGACAGTTGGGAGGCTCTTTTTTCATGCCAGGAGATACCTTAACCAAATGAATTCAGACATTTATACGCCCTGTCTGGCTCTACCTGACCCCGCCGAAGTAAAACTAGGGTGCTGTGCGAAAAGCGGTGCGCTTGCAGAGCAACTGATCAAGGCATTTCGCCCTGAAGCTGATGGCGTGACTTATCGTGCAGCCACGCTGGGAGAGCGCTCGGTGTTTGCCTTCCTGATGACCGGGCAAGCCGCTATGGCTTTGATTGAACGCGAGATGACACCCTTCGAAAGCGTGCCCTATCGCAAGCTGCTTAACAGCCCGCCGTTCGCCGTTAAGGTGGCCGTTGGGGGGTCGGCTTCCGTCTATGTTCACCGCTCCAACCCGCTGCCTGCCATTAGCATGCAGCAACTCAGCCAGATTTTTACCCGAGGCAATCTGCAGGGAGATTATTCATGCTGGTCACAGGTCGATCCGCTGTCACCGCTTGCCTCAGCCAGCATTCAACCTCTGCGCTTGCCGGAGATCGCGCCGTTAAGCGTCTATCTCCACCAGCACCATTTTGCGCAGCATCAAACGGGTTGGAACGGCGAATACGTGAGCCACACCGATGCACTAATGGATGCGTTGGGCAACATGCCTGCCGGTATCGGGATTGCCGAGACGGGACGTGAGAATCAACAAGTTCGCGAACTGCCGGTTTCAGATGGGGCAACCGGGCGCTCTCCGTTAACCCGCTATCTGCATCTCTACCTGCCCAAAGATAAGAACGGTCACTTAGCGCCGCGCTTTGTTGAGTTCGTCAAGTTTGTGCTCTCTCCATCAGGGCAACAGATCATCGCGACCCACCCCCATTACGGCCCACTCTCTGCAGAGATGGCCACCGCTCAAGCTAACCTGATGGTGAACGGCTGATGAATACACCAATAACTACACTGCCAATTATTGGTAACGATGGGATGGATTCGCTGGTCATGCCATGGTGTGAACATTTTCAGCGTGTTCATCAACATCTGCGTTTTGCCTGCACGCTGGAGGGATCATCCACCGCTATTATGGCACTGGCGGCCAACGCCAGTTGGGTCGCGCCCATTTCACGCTCCCCCTGGAAATATGAGTTGGATGCCTTTATCGATGTCAAAGGGTATGCCCCCAGCTGCATCCATGTTGGCTACACCGGACATGGGCCGCGCCCGGATGCCAAAAGCCCGCCAGCGATCTACGTTAACCAAAGCAACCCTTTGCCCGGACTCTCGATGCATCAGGTCCAGGCGATTTTTGCGCGCGGCAACCCGCAGGGTGAGATCAGCATGTGGTCACAGCTGGGCTTGGGTGATGAGTATCAACATCGCCGTATCCATCTTTACGGCCTGCGTGACGATGGTAAATACGCTACCGCGTTTCGCCATCTGCATCTGAATAACCACCCTTACCCACCACACTATGAGCCACTGCCAGACCGTCAGGCGGTGCTGGCAGCCGTCGCCAATGATCCTTTTGGCATCGGCAATGTGGGTTGGTTTAACGCTTCGGCTTATGAAAAAGAGGCGAGAATCGTTGCGCTGGCTGCCGAGGGGCATTCAGACTACGTGCTGCCCGAACTGACTCGCGTGGCACAGGGGCACTATCCGTTATCTAGCTATATCTCGCTCTATTTTGACTTGCCGCCTGCCCACAAGCTCGACCCAACACTGAAAGCCTGGCTGGCCTTCACGCTCTCGCCAGAGGGGCAAGCCATCATCGGTGCGCAGACTCACAGCGCCGAAGGTTATGTGCCGCTGGAAGCCACTCAGCTGCAATCGCAACGCGCGCGCCTCGCGCAGTGGTAGCCGCATCATCATCAGGAACAGACAGACCGTGAAAAATGCCCGCCCAGCGGCTAAACGCAAACACCAGGATATTTTTACTGAACGCTTTGACGCCCGGCGGGCGTACCTGACACCGCAACAGCTTGCAGTGGCGCAATACATCTGTTACCACCGCGCTGCCATGCTGGATAAAACCGCGATGGAGATCGCGCAGCTCACTAACACCTCCGATGCCACCGTGATCCGTACGCTTCAGGCGCTGGGCTTCAGCGGCCTGCGCGACCTCAAAAGTGTGTTGAGTCTGACCTTTGGCAAGACATTGAGCACCTCAGCTCGTATTGCCTCGACCGTGCAAGAGTTGGCCCCTGATATCAATGCCAGCATTGGTTTTGTCGTAGATAGCTACCGCATGACCTGCGATATGTTGTGCGATGCAGAAAACCAGGCGGCAATTGCTCACGCCACCGGTATGTTGCGCAGCGCCGATCGCATTGCGATTTTTGGCATTGGGGCGTCGGCTCTGCTGGCCGATTACGTCAGCCGCCTGTTCAATCGTTATGGTAAGCCAGCCTATGTCCTGAACCTCACCGGTTCAGCACTCAGTGAACAGCTGATTCATCTGCGGCCAGGGGATGTGCTGATCATGATGGCGCAACATAGCCCGCACCGGGAAGGCACCACCGTGCTGGAAGAGGCGCGACGGTTTGGCATCTCGGTGATTCTGATCACCGGTTCACGCCACTCGCTGTTTTCACATCATGCGGACTGCACCATTTTTGTTCCACGCAGCGCCGCGGAGGAGAGGATCCCGGTCCACGGCACCCCGATGATCTGCCTGGAAGTGCTGGTCCTCGCCTTGGCGGCAGCCGATCCGGCCATCCCGATCAAAACCGTCAATCGCTTACATGAACTGGCCCATGCGATAAATCGGCCAAGAAAGAAACGCCACGAGAACGAGTGATTTTGAAACTCAGGAAACATTCAAACCTACCCGCATTTATTTTGGGTACGGACCCATTCGCCAGCACTGCGTCATTGCTCCAGAGATTTCGCCCTGTTTAACCAAACGCACCGAAGTACAGCAGCAGGCTGGAGTCGCACAGGGGCAGGCATTCCGCAGCGCTGAACGAAGTGAGTATGCCAGGAGAGCCCGCAGGACGCGGGCGAAAGGTGGCGCTGGAACAGGGAGGTTCCATCGCCACCTTTCCGTCAGGCAGACGAATGCAGTGAAGGTACCGCGCGAGCGGCGTGAGGACCGCCGACCCCTGTGCGACTCCAGCTTGCGTCATCACCTGTAGCTTAACGTCATCCCCGAAGCTTAAGACTGCATAATATCCCTAAACTCTGTCACCGAAGCGCTGACAGACAAGCGTTCCACCCGCCGCTCATCATCCAGCAACGATGCCAGTCCAGAGAGTATCTCCAGATGCGCATTATCTTTAGCGGCCACCACCACCACTAAAAAAGCGATATGCCCGTTATCCCACTTCACACCATTCGGGAACTGCAAAATATGGAAACCGTTGCGCGCCACCAGCGCACTGTCGCGTCGATTAATGTGGGGCATCGCCACGCCCGCACCAATCCAGGTTGAAAACTCTTTCTCGCGCCGAATTAAGGCATCGAGGAAATCCGCGTCAACACAGCGTTTTTTAGCCAGTTCATAATCGGCCAGCGTCAGGGCTTCATCCCGATTTTTAGCCGTGCAGTTCAGCGTGATATCTGATTCGGTAATGTTCATTGTTTACTCTCTCCTTTGGGGTCAGCCACGCTCACCTGGACGCTTACTGTCTGAACTTGCGCTCGATCTCTTCAAGCGAGAGCCCGCGCGTCTCAGGTAAGAATTTAAACAGCAATACCAGCATGATGACGTTGCACATGGCGAAGATGCCAAAGGTCGCGCCGCCACCCCAGGCATTCAGCATAATCGGGAAGAGAGACTGAATAACAAAATCAAAGCCAAACAGACCAAACACCGCGATCCCCATCCCCAAACCACGAATACGCAGCGGGTAGATTTCAGACAGCATCAGCCAGAACACCGGGGCGATCCAACCCTGCATGAAGACCAGGAACAGCGACATCAGGCCCAGAATAATGTAACTCGCCCCGTCAAAATTACCCTGCAGGACACTGACGCCGTTGTGATCTTCGGTGTGGAAACAGAGCTTAAAGGCCAGACCAATCATCACCAGCACCACCGTCACGCCGATCTGCCCGCTCAGGAACATTTTTCGTCGTGGCAACTTACCGATAATCGCCATGCCCAGAATGGTGGCAATAATCGAAATAAGCCCATTAGCAACGGCGGCGGTGACGGCCGCGGCATCGCCCAGGCCGGTGGATTTAAGCACCGTCGGCGCGTAATACATGATGGTATTCACGCCCGTCACGCGTGTGGCGAGCACGATCATCAGTCCGATAAGAATGAGTTGAATCACCCACTTCTTACTGAGCTCCTGGCGCAGCGAAGGGTGGTGTTTATCCAGCGCAATAATGCTGCGGATCTCCTGAATCTCCTTATCGATCTCCTCGGGTTCACGCACGCCGGCTAAAACATGACGCGCTTCCGCTTCTTTGCCCCGCTGCAGGAAGAAGCGAGGTGATTCGGGCATCATCATCATGCCCAGCCACAGCAGCACGCCGGGAATCGCCGGGATGGCTAACATAATGCGCCAGTTGTGGCTCAATTCAGGATAGGCATTCACGATCCCTGCATTGACGGAATAGGCGAGGAACTGGCCGGTCACTATCATCAGTTCATTCACCGTCACCAGCCGTTCACGCTGATTCGCCGGAGCCAGTTCGGCGATATACACCGGTACGGTGACCGAAGCACATCCCACCGCCAGACCCAGAATAAACCTCGCCGCCAGCATGGAGGTCACATCCCAGGCCACAGCCGTGGCTAATGCACCAAAAATAAAGATCACCGCCACCCATAACAGGTTTTTCCGCCGCCCCTGGCGATCCGACAGCATCCCGCCGAACAGCGAGCCAAATGCCGCGCCGAATAGCAGAGACGAAGTGATAATCCCCTCGGCTGTGGGGCTGAGACCTAAATCCCGCGTCATAAACAGTAATGCCCCGGAAATGACGCCAGTGTCATAGCCAAAGCACAGGCCTCCGATAGTTGAGACCAGTGTAATACGCTTAATATTCGGGCTGGCCGCAATACTCTGCACGGCAGTTGCCTGTCGAGTCAGTTTTTCTTCCATCGTGATTATCTCATCCTGGTGGTCAAATTTATCAGGCAGCTATTAAAAGCACTCAACTGCCTGCACAGGGTTATCAAATACGGCAAATGTCACGGTTGGACGATGCATGATTTGTTTTATTATTAACCACTAATGAAATTTATATTCCAATGACAAAAGTTGTCATTGCGGACCCTCGCGGTAATTGCTGTGAAGTCATTCACAAATAATTCGCATACTGATAACACGTCATTTCCTGTTAAATATCCATATTTAATTGAAAGTCGTGAAAAAAATCATTTTCAGCGCCATCAGTATGGGCAAAAAAATATGGCCGCCGTTTGAAAGACACTGTCAGTAAACACCCTAAAACCCCCCAACATGTCGTGGGTATTTGCTTTAAATTATGCAAAATAAAAATTAAAACCATTTAAAAACATATAGATAATCAAGAGCAACTTTTAGCAGTCACAAAAGTGTTAGCTGTACGACAAAATAAAAATTTCACCACATTAATTATTGAAACGTTATTGCTAACTCTATATTTTCATTCTCAAGCGTGAGGAGATTAAAACGGAATTTATGCGGTTTATTTCCCCCCACTATTAAAAGTTGCTGTGAAAAGCGTTGCTATTCGCACTCATTCAAACTCGTTGAGGTTTAAAATGCTAAAAGTTGCGTTGTTAGGTGCTGGTCGTATTGCTCAGGTGCATGCGCGTCATATTCATGATCACCCGGACACGACCCTTTATTCCGTTTCTGATATCTATTCAGATGCAGCGAACACGCTGGCAGAAAAATACTCAGCGCGCGTGTTGAGTGCCGATGAGGCGATCGCCGATCCCGAAGTGGATGTGGTATTGGTGGCCACCTCTACGGATACGCATGCCAATTTCTCACTGCAGGCTGCCCGTGCGGGTAAAGCCATTTTTTGTGAGAAACCCATCGATTTGAATATCGAGCGCGTGAAATCTTGTGTCGCAGAAATCAAGAAGCTGGGCGTGCCCTTTATGATTGGCTTCAACCGTCGCTTTGACCCTAATCATGCCCATCTGAACCGCGCGCTGCGTGCCGGTGAGATCGGAGAACTGGAACATCTGCAAATCTCCTCGCGTGATCCTTCTCCTTTACCGGATGACTACCTGCTGGTGTCTGGCGGCATGTTCCGTGACATGACTATCCACGACTTTGATATGGCGCGCTTCCAACTGGGAGAGGAGCCGGTTTCGGTCTCCGTCACCGCGGCGGCGCTGGTAAGCCCAACGGTTAAAGAAGCCGGTGACGTAGATACCGCCGTGATCACGCTGCAAACCGCCTCAGGAAAAATCGCGGTGATCAATAACAGTCGTCGTTCAGGCTACGGCTATGACCAGCGCATTGAGGCGCACGGTCAGAAAGGTTGCCTCTCGGTGCACAATGTCCCGACCACCACGCTGGTTAAAATTACCGAAGAGTTTGGTGCACAGGCACAAAAGCCGCTGCACTTCTTCCTTGAGCGCTATCAGGAAGCCTTCAGTGAGCAGTGGAAAGCCTTTGTGGCGGCGCTGAAAGATAACCGCCCCGTACCGACCAGTGCCGATGATGGTTTAAAAGCGCTGCTGCTGGCGGAAGCCGCCGTCGAGTCGTTTAAAACCCGCAAAGTCGTCTCAATTAGCCTGTAAGGAGTGCATGATGAAAATTGGATTAGTCTCTGACAGTCTTGCTCACCTCTCAGTTGATGAGGTGCTAAAAACCGCATCAGATTTAGAACTGAACTGTATTGAATTCGCTACCGGGAACTGGTCTACCGCACCGCACCTTGATCTCGATAAATTGTTGTCAAACCCCAGCGCACGCGCTGAGTTTAAAAGCAAACTGCGCGATCATGGCCTGACGTTGTCAGCGCTGAATGCCAACGGCAACCCCCTGCATCCGGGCCCGACGGGCAAAGTACACTCCGACTGCCTTTATAAGACGCTGGAGCTGGCCAACCTGCTTGAAGTGGAGAACGTGATCACCATGTCCGGCCTGCCTGGCGCGCCGGGTGATAGCTTCCCTAACTGGATTGTGACCTCCTGGCCACCGGAAACGCAGGTGATTCTCAAACATCAGTGGGAAGTCGCGCAGGGTTACTGGACCCAGACCGCACAGGCGGCACGTGATAATGGCGTACGTATCTGCATCGAGTTACACGGTCAACAGCTGGCCTATAACTTGCCAACGTTTCTGCAGTTACGGGAGATCACCGGTGATGTGGTGGGCCTGAACTTTGACCCTAGCCACATTATGTGGATGGGTGGCGATCCGTTGGCCTTTATCCGCCAGGCGGGCAGCATGATTTACCATGTGCATGCCAAAGATACCTTTATCGACACGGTGAACCGCACCACCGCCACGGCGCTGGATAATCGCCCCATGACGCAGAGCCGTGAACGCAGCTGGTCCTATGTCACTTTAGGCTATGGTCAGACCGAACCTTGGTGGAATGCCTTCTGCTACACGCTGGCCCATTTCGCCAGCCCAGACCTGACGCTGAGTATTGAGCACGAAGACATGAACCTGTCGCGTATGGAGGGGGTGATTAAGTCGGTTAACCTGCTTAAACGCACGGCGACCTTTGAAAAGTCAGATTACGTCCTGCCTGCCATTTGATGTTCTCACCCTGGCCGCTCAGGCCAAGGTTGCTTTATCGCTGTATCAAGCCGTTGCCCGAATCCCTTCCATCCAGCGATTTTTGTATTGCGTGGGGGGGATGCCCACCACCATTTTGAATACACGATGGAAATTATTGACGCTCTCATACCCCACCACGCCGGCAATGGTGGTAACATCCATATCGGTGTTGAGCAGTAACGACTGCGCTTCGCCCACCCGACGACGGATGATGTATTGCTTTGGTGAGTAGCCAGAGAAACGTTTGAACACATGGATCAGATAGAACCGGGTGATCCCCAGCTCCTGCGTCATCGAGTCCAGTTTGATCGGCTCTTTGTAGTGCTCATCAATAAACTCTTTAATCGACAGCCCCAATGAGGATTCGGTTTTCGTCAATTCATCGTGGCGTGCTAGCGCGATGTTGCGGCACAGGATAACAATGACGTTGAGCAGATGATGGGTCACGACACCGTGATGAGCCGCTTTACTGAAGATTTGTGAACACAGGGCATCAAACAGCCCCTGCAAGGTGGCTTGATGTTCGCCACTCGCCATCACCGCGCTTTTATCACGACCGATCAGATGATTTTCATGTAAGCCGTCAAGATGCAGGTCGCTGATACCACAGCTGTAGATTAACGAATCTGCGCTCATGTGTGGGCGCTCATCATGTACAACACCCTGGTTAAACACCAGAATGTCGCCCTCCTGAGCCAGATACTGACGCCCTCCAATCGAATATTGGCCCGTACCGCGCGCAATAAACATCATTTCAAGGCGATCATCGTGCTTATGCATAACGCGCGGAATGGCCGACTCCTCCCCTTCGGTGCGGCAGACAAACAGCAGTTTGGGACAGGCGTTTTTTACGTAATCGGGATAGACAACCACATCGTCATGGCAGTGATGGAGCATAACAACCTCAGGGGGATTTATTTAACCACAATGTAAAGCAAAAGCCCGCCAGAGGGCGGGCTGCAGATCTTATTTCTTCTGTTCAGCACTGACAAAATCTTTCACGTTATCAGGTGTGATGGTCTTATAAGGCACCCAGGTGTAGGCATCGATTTTTTGCTTGTCGAGCAAGGCGCGCGCCACGTTCACCGAGCCGGTGGCCTGACCCCGCGCATCCTGGAAGATGGTCAGCGCCATGCCGCCATTTTGCACAAACTTCACCCCGTCTGGCGTGCCGTCAATGCCCGCCACCAGCACTTTCTTGTTGTTCGCCTGATTCAAAGCCATGACTGCACCGATAGCCATCTCATCGTTATTCGCCGCAATCGCGTCAATCGGTGTGCCGTTCAGCAGCCAGCTGGACACCACGTCCACCGCTTCATTGCGCTGCCATTTTGCCGATTGCTTTTCGACCACCTTCATCCCTTTATATTTCGCAATCACCTCTTCAGTTGCACGGGTACGTTCGCGTGCCTCTTCATTGGAGAGTGCCCCCATCAAAATGGCGACGTTGCCTTTGTAGTTCATTCTTTTAGCCAGCGCTTCCATCTCCATTTTGCCACCCAGCGCGGAGTCCGAACCGACATAAGCCACATTCTCTGGCAGTTTGACTTCAGGCTTACGGTTAACAAAAATAAGCGGAATATCGGCTTTTTTCGCCGCCGCCATCATCGGCAATACGCCTTGGGTATCCACCGGATTGAGAATAATGGCGTCGACGCCCTGGTTGATAAAGTCATCCACCTGCTGGACCTGAAGGGCGACATCGCCTTTGGCATCCACAAACTGACCGTCTAATTGCTCATTTTTGAGTTCGGTTTCCATCTGGCCTTTAAGAATGGAGATGAAATTCAGATCAAAATTTGCCAGTGCCACACCGACTTTCATCTCTTTGGCTTGCGCCGAAAATATCGCTGCTGCTGTTAATCCTGCAATGATTATTTTGCTGGTTTTCATATTGTCACCTGTAGGTTGAGGCATCTGTTTTTTTATAAAAAAACAACATGTCGAGGGTGAGATTCCACTCATTTCCATCACATGCAGCACCTTTATTTTTGCAAATAACCTAAAAGTAACAAGGCTCTAACTTGCTCAGCAGAAGAATCTAACGCATTGAAAAACAGGGAATGATAAATATGAGCACAGGGGCGACTATCAAAAGTTGCCATTGGGTGACTGCCGTCACAGTTGAAAATATGAACAGATAGATTTGACTATGACATTCTATTTTTAAGCAGTGAATGGAGATACGTTTTCATTCAATACGGTTCAGGATTTTCACTCACCCTCGCTACATTGAGACATCCGCTGTAACGCCGTTTGAGTATCCACATCCAACAAGCAACCGGGATCGTTCAGCCGGACCAGGGTGACCGCTTGTGAACCTAACAGCGCACGCGCGCCTTCATCCCCCGTCAGCGCCACCAGCGCTGGATAAAACCCGTTGTGAAACCCCACCGGATGCCCCGGTGTTCCAGCAACCTCGCTGCGCACCAGGGGTGAGGTCAGCATCGCCTGCCCCACCGCCTGATAGCTGGCGGTCTTCAGCAAAGGCATATCACCCAGCGCAATTAACCATCCATCGTAGTGCGCGGCGGCGGTGACGCCCGCCGCAATCGAATCACCCAGCCCCTCACTGGCACAGGGCACCAGCGAGGCCTGTTGCACTAAAGCATGAATATCCCTGTCATCGGGGCGGGCAACGACAAAAACGTCCATGCCAGTCGCCACCGCCTGCTCCAGGGTGTGCTGCAATACCGGCTTGTTATCCAGCATCGCCAGCAGCTTATGCCCTGGTTGAAATCGACGGCTCAAGCCTGCCGCCGCAATGATAATGGCCACCTTCATGTCAATGCGCTCGCGGTGTCGGCAGCGGTGACGTCGGATTGGTGCAGGCCATTTTTATGGCGCACAATATCCGCCATGATTGCCAGTGCAATCTCTGCGGGCGTCTTACTGCCGATAGCCATCCCGACTGGGGCATGAATTCTGCTGAGCTGATGTGGCGCAAGTTCACCGATGCGCGCCAGCCGCTCTTTGCGCCGTAGACTGTTCTTCACCGAGCCCATTGCGCCAATGTAAAACGCCGGCAGATTGACCGCTTCCATCATCGTGAGATCGTCGATACGCGGATCGTGCGTCAGGGACAAGATCGCCGTTGCGGCATGACACCCTTGCCGTTCAAGGTACATCGCTGGAAATTGCTCGATCAGCTGAACACCGCTCTCCAGACCTCCTGCCAGATTGCGCAGTACCTCTTCGCGATGTTCACACACAATGGTTTCAAACCCGAGCGCCAGCGCAAAGTTGGCGCAAAACTGTGCCACGCTGGACAACCCGGCAATCACCACTCTGGGCGGCGCAGAGAGCGTCAGAGACACTTCTGAACCGCTGACCTGTGTGCGGGTATGCCCGCCGTCACGGCCCACTTCCCGCAGCCGACCCGCGTGGGGCAATGTCACTCTCTTTTCCAGTGCAACAGCACTGATCAGCGCGTGATGCATCTGCTGCAAATACGCCAGCGTGGTGCCGCCCGCAGGTAGCTTTTCCACCAGAATATCCAGCACGCCCCCGCACGGCAGTGCGCGGTCGGGTTCATAGCCGCCATCACCGTAACGGACAATTTGACTGGCTTGGGGAAACAGATCGTCGCCAATTCTTGCCACGAAACTCTCCTCCACGCATCCCCCCGACAGTGAACCGCAATAGCGACCGTCCGCGCGGATCACCATCATCGCGCCTGGTGGTCGGGGTGACGAGCCATAGGTGCTGAGGACGGTACATAACCATATGGGCTGTTCCACCGCCCACGCCAAGGCGATGGAGATGACCTGCCTGTCCATACTGTGCATAAAGCCCCCTGCGCTAGCGCATCTGCAGGATAATGACGTTACTGCTGGCAGGATCGGTTTTGCCACGTAACTCGCCTACCGTTTTGGCATCCACCTGAGCGCCCTGATTGCCCCATGAACTGCGGATGAAGTTCAGTACGTCTGCCGCCTGTTGATCACTCAACTGTTTGCGGTAAGGCGGCATGCGATAGGCATCTGGGATGCCCTGTGCCACGATACGGGCAGAGCCATTGAGCAGCACATTGGTCGACGATGTCGCATCCACCTGCATTGAGGTTGCTCCCGCCAGCGGTGGGATCCAGGGCGCCTGACCGCGACCATCGGCACCATGGCAACTGCTGCAGCGCGCCATATAGGTTTGCGATCCGGGTGATGATGCCGACGCGGCCTGGTATTGCCATTCCCCTCCGCTGTTATTGCTCCCTGCGGGCAGCGCTTTGAGATAGTGCGCAATGGCGCGCAGATCTTCATCATTCATAAACTGCGTCGAGTTGTTGAAGGCATCCGCCATTGAGCCAAACACCACCGCATGCTGATTGCGTCCGCTTTTCAGGAACGTCACCACATCCGCTTCACTCCAGCGGCTGATACCGGTATTGGCATCATGACGCAGACTGGGCGCATACCAGCCATCCAGCAGCGCACCGGCCAGATAATCCGGGCTGCTGGCATCCAGCGCTTTCTCGTTGAAAGCCAGCCCGCGCGGGGTATGGCAACTGCCGCAGTGCCCCGGTCCCTCCACCAGATAGGCCCCGCGATTCCAGGCGGCGTCCTGACTCGGCTGAGCCTGGTAGCTGCCACCCCGCGAAAATGCGGCACTCCACCATGCCAGCGGCCAGCGCATATTGAGCGGCCAGGGGATTTCAGAAGGCGTGTTCTGGCGCGATACCGGCTTAACGTCCTGCATCATAAAAGCGTAGAGCGCGGCAATGTCCTCATCCGACAGTTTCTGGTATGAAGGATACGGCATGGCAGGATAGAGATGATGCCCATCGCGCGCCACGCCGTGCCGCACGGCACGGTCAAAATCGGCCAGCGTATAGCTGCCAATGCCGGTGTCTTTATCCGGCGTAATATTGGTGGTGAATATTTTACCGACCGGGGTGGCCATCGCTAACCCACCGCTAAAGGGCGCGGCATCGGGCGTGCTGTGGCAGGCGACACAGTCACTGAGCCGCGCGACGTACTCCCCTTTGCGGATCATATCCGTGGATAGCGCTGACGGTTGATGATCAAAAGCCGAGACCGGCGTGCGCATCAGCCACAGCGTTGCCACAACGACGATGCACAACAACGCCACCAGCACCAGGCCAACTCTTTTCAGTTTCATGGTTTATTCCCTTAGCGATGATGGCTCAGCTGAACTTCAGACGTGAGAGCGGCATTGAGCGAATGCGTTCACCGGTCAAGCGTGAGACCGCATTGGCCACGGCGGGTGGCACGGCAGGCAATGGCGGTTCACCGATCCCCCCCATTTTCGCCCCGCTCTCAACAATACGAACGTGCACCTGCGCCATGCGTGACGGCGGCAGAATGGGATACATATCGTAGTTGCGGGCCACCGGCTGCCCTTTCTCATACACACTCTCTTCCAGCAGCACCTGAGACAAACCCAGGGCGATCGCACCGTTGACCTGGGCTTCGACGATAGCGGGATTCACGATGCTACCGGGGTCAATTGCCTCCCAGATGTGATGCACTTTGACTTCCCCGTTCTCGATAGAGACCTCAGCGATAGCGGCCGCCTCGGTTCCAAAAGGTGAAGCCATTGCGACTCCACGTGCACGGCGGCTGCCATCAGCCGCGGTGTAAGGGCCAGCCTGCCAGCCGCCCGAAAGATCGGCGACCGCCTTTAGTAGCGTGGTTAAGCGCGCATTGCCTGCCAGCAGATGCAGCCGTAAGGCAAAGGGATCGAGTTTGTTTTGATCGGCGATTTCATCGAGGAAGCACTCATAGAGGAAGTCATTCATCGAGTTGCCCACCGAGCGCCAGTAGCCCAGTTTGACCGGTCCCTTTTTATAGATCTGAGCGATGCGCACGTGGGGAATGGCATAGGATTTCCCCGCCAGCCCCTCAACGGCGCTCGGGTCCAGTTTGGCGCCGTGCTTGCCCGCGATGCCCTCCGTTGGCCCTTCGCAAACACTGATCGCCTCCAGTGCCACGGGATAGCCTTCTGCATCCAGCCCTGCACGGAAGCGTACGGCGGCCATCGGGCGATGCGTATCGCGCAGGAACTCCTCTTCACGGCTCCAGATAAGCTTGACCGGTCGCCCAACGGCTTTGGCCAGCGCAATCGCCTGGGGATACACCATCGCCGTATCGTAGACAAAATGGCGGCCAAAGAAGCCGCCTAGCAGCGGCGAGTGGATGGTGATCTGTTCAGGTGCCAGGCCGGTACGCTTTGCAATGTCTGCCTGGAACATTTCGGGGGCCTGATTGGGGATCCACAGCTCCAGCGTGCCATCGCTGTTAAAACGCGCCAGTGCCGAAGGCGGTTCTAACTGAGCATGATTGAGATACTGGCTGTGATAGGTCGCGCTCAGGGTGCTTTTGGCTGCAGCAAAACCTTGAGCAATATCGCCTTTCACTTCCGCCTCTTCGCCCTGCCCCGGCTCTTTGGCTAATTCCGCCGCGAAGGCATCGGTGGAGAAATCGGCGGGCATGTAGTTGGCGTCAGGGGTAGCCGGTTCCTGCCAGGCGACTTGTAGGGTTTCGGCGGCGCGTTTTGCCTGCCACCAGCGTTCGGCCACCACCGCGACAGCGCCGGGCAGCACGTGAACGGAATGCACCCCCTTCATGCCTTGCACTTGATCTTGATTGCGTATCTCGCCGGGGATCAGTCCAAGCCGCGGCGCGTGCTGAACGGCGGCGTGCAGCATGTTATCCACCCGGCAGTCGATGGTATATATCGCCTGTCCGGTGGATTTTTCCTGCATATCCAGACGCTGCACCGGCTTACCGATCCAGCGAAACTGGGCCGGGTCTTTGAGTTTGACGCTCTCGGGTGATGGCACGGGTAAATCACGCGCCCGCGCAGCCAGCTCACCATAGCTGAAGGCGCGTCCTGATGCGGCGTGGACAACGCGTCCCGGCTCAGTATGCAGTTCGTCAATGGATACCGCGAGTTCAGCCGCAGCGGCCTGCAGCAACATCTGCCGCGCCAGCGCACCAAGGCGGCGCATGGTGGTGTAGCTGCTGCGAACGGACTGGCTGCCGCCGGTGATGCGCATGCCGCTGTCCATCACTTTATATTGCGATCCCGCTGGCGCATTCTCGACCACGAAAGTGGCGGGGTCAGCGTCCAGCTCTTCCCCGACAATCTGTGCCATGGCGGTGAAGATGCCCTGCCCGCCTTCGACAAAGGGCGACAGGAACTTAATGGAGCTGTCGGGTCGAATTTCCAGAAACGCCGGAACGCGCGTGCCAGGCGCTAATGCCGCATCGGCCGACTGGGCGCGGACCTGTCCAACAGGTAAGCCCACCCCCAGCACGAAGGCACCCGCCAGGCTGCTGGTGGCGAGTAAAAAGCGGCGGCGTGAGAGATTGGCCGGCTGTTCGCCCAAAGCCTCTAACGTCTGTTGAGGAAGGCTCATACTTTATCCCCCGCCCCGGCGATGTCACGGATTGCAGCATTGATCGCGTTATAAGTGCCACAGCGACAAAGATTCACCATCGCGGCGGCAATATCTTCCTCTGATGGATGCGCATTGTGTTTGAGTAACGCCGTAGCGGCCATCACCTGACCGGACTGACAGTAACCACATTGCGGCACCTGATGCTTCACCCATGCCGCCACCACGCGCTTGCCCAGTTCATCGCTTTCTATCGCCTCGATGGTGGTGATGTTTTTGCCTACGGCTGTCTTCACCGGCGTGACGCAGGAGCGGACGACCTGCCCATCAATCATCACCGAACAGGCGCCGCACTGCGCCAGTCCACAGCCATATTTGGTGCCGGTCATTTCGAGGTCATCGCGGATCACCCATAACAGCGGCGTGTCGGCTTCAGCGTCCGTTTCATAGGTCTTGTTATTGATGTGCAGTTGCATCGTTTGCGCTCCAGCAGGAATTGACTCGCTGACGTTCAGTGCTCAGTTCTGAAAGTCACGAAAAAAGGGAGGACTGTTAATCCTTACAAAGAATAGATGATTAATGAATAGTCTGGCGCTCAATAGGGTTATGAGCAAAATTCAGAAGTCGTGTGAGAGGTCCAGGTGCTATCTGAGCGGAGTCCGAAGATGAAAGAGCTGGCTTAGAAAGCCAGCTCTACTACGAATTAACGCCCTACCCGGGCTTGCAAGGAGGCCGGATAGCGTTCCCCCACCACTTTTACCGTTTCCAGTGCCTGAGTGATTTTCTGCATCTCACTGGCGCTGAGGTTGACCTCAGCCGCACCGAGATTCTCCTCCAGACGATGCAACTTGGTGGTGCCCGGAATCGGCACAATCCATGGCTTTTGTGCTAACAACCACGCCAAAGCGATTTGTGCCGAGGTGACCGCTTTCTCTGCGGCGAGCTGAGCTAACAGGGTGACGAGTTGTTCATTGGCGGCCATGGCGTCGGCGGCAAAACGCGGCACCTGACTGCGAAAATCATCTGCGCCGAAGGTCGAACCGGTCTTGATCGATCCTGTGAGGAATCCTTTGCCCAACGGGCTGAAGGGGACAAAGCCAATACCCAGTTCTTCCAACAGCGGCAGGATTTCCTGCTCGGGCTCGCGCCACCACATTGAGTATTCACTTTGCAGTGCGGTGACCGGTTGCACCGCGTGCGCACGCCGGATGGTGTTCGCCCCCGCTTCAGACAGGCCAAAATGTTTGACCTTCCCTTCCTGAATCAGCGCCTGGACTGTGCCCGCGACATCTTCAATCGGCACCTCGGGATCCACGCGATGCTGGTAAAGCAGGTCGATGACATCCGTTTTGAGTCGACGCAGTGAGCCTTCCACCGCCAGCCGAATATGCTCAGGTCGGCTGTTCAGAATCTGTTGTTTATTATCGTCGCCAAAGGTGAAACCAAATTTAGTGGCAATCACCACCTGGTCGCGGAAAGGTTTAAGCGCTTCCCCGACCACTTCCTCGTTGAGATAAGGGCCATAGACTTCAGCGGTATCGAAGAATGTGACTCCGCGCTCGACGGCTGCACGGATCAATTTTACCGCCTGGTCGGTGTCGGTCGCCGGGCCATAGCCATGGCTCAATCCCATGCATCCTAGTCCTAATGCGGAGACTTCAAGACCGGAGGTACCCAGTTGACGTTTTTGCATCACTTCACTCCTCGTGGATAAGCAGATTACACATCGAGTTTGCGGCTGGTGAGCCACTCAATTCTGGCGGGGTCACGATGTGAGAAGAAGGCGCTGGTGGCGGTGTCGATCGCGGCGATTTTCATCATCTCGTCGTCATCGAGCGAGAAGTCCAGCACGTCGATATTCTCTGCCATACGCGCTTTACGCACGGTTTTCGCCAGAGAGACGATGCCGCGTTGGAAGATCCAGCGCAGCACCACCTGTCCCACGCTTTTACCGTATTTTTCCCCGATGGAGGTCAGCAATGGATGTTCGAATAATCCATTCCGTCCTTCGGCGAAAGGTGCCCAGGCTTCAGGTTGAATGCCGTGGCTTTTCATCCACGGGGCTGCATGCAGTTGTTGGTTGAACGGGTTGACCTCAACCTGGTTAACGGCGGGCACCACCTTATTAAACGCCATCAGATCGGCCAGACGGTCGGGGTGGAAGTTGCTGACACCTATCGCGCGGATATTACCCGCTTGCTGCAACTCCTCCATGGCACGCCATGCCCCATGCACGTCACCATACGGCTGGTGGATCAGATAGAGATCGACGTAATCCATCTGCAAGCGATTCAACGAGCGCTCAAACTGGGCTTTCGCCCCTTCATAGTGGGTGTCCTGCAACCACAGCTTGGTCGTCACAAACAGCGCATCGCGGGCAATGCCACTCTGTTTGATGGCATTGCCGACCTGGGTTTCATTCTGGTATGACGCGGCAGTGTCGATCAGGCGATATCCGGTCTCAATGGCGTCAATCACGGCTCGCTCGCACTCTGCGGCATCCGTCATCTGGAAAACACCAAAGCCCAGTAAGGGCATATCAAGACCGTTGTTGAGTTTTACTGATTGCATGTGGCTGTCCTTCTATTCCAGTGTGGAAGAAGCATAACGCGGTGACAGCCATTCGATTAGAGGGGGAAATCCGCTAGGGTTTATCGATTTGGCTCATGAATCACATCCGCCTGCGTATGTTCCACCCGCAATGCCCTCGTCTTATCCAGAAAGAAAGGTCGCAGATAGGCCACAGAATTGGACAGGGGCAAGACGTCATCGCTGAGCAGAATACCGATCTCCTCGCGCAAATAGCGGCGACGCGTTTCGATACGCTGCCACAACGCTGGATAGGACGCGCTGATCTCTGCTTGCAGTCCTGCATCCGCCAGCACCACACACTCTTCCGCACTCACGCCGGTGTAGCCCGGCACCGAAGGGATGATATCAATCTGCATGACCATGCCGATCTTCAGCACTTCATCTGAATCGGGATAAACCGGAGAAGACATCCACTCTTCGTCTGAGACCAGATGGCCCGGATTGAGATGCCAGCCATACACGGCTTTTGGTAAAACATCCTCGACAAGCTGATACAGTGCAGCACCGGTCTTACCGATTTGGATGCTCTCCAGCCAGGCAACCACGGCGGAGAAGTAGGGTTTGGCCATGCGATCGAGCCAGTCTTCTTGCGCGGCAGGCAGCTCGCTTTCATCTGCTATCACAAATCCTGTTCGACTGGATAGCCCTCCTTTGAAGCCGGTTGTCAGCGAGAGCGGATCACCCTTTTTCACTGCCTTGTAGGTTGGATAGAGGTTGGCTTTTTCAAATCGGCTGCCGGTCGCCGCGATGGAAACCACCGTGTTGTACTGTCCTTCGGCGGCCAGATACGCAGCCAGTTCGACCTCCCGCACTCCCACCTCAATAGCATTAAGCGCATTCAAAATGCAGTTCGATGCCAGGTTGGCACCGTATTCATAGTGGGCGATTTCATTGGCGTTGCTGGTGGTTCTGGCCCCGCTGCGGCCGCCGATAAACAGATGCGCAGCATTCTCTAATATTGCGTCAGCCTTGAGCGTTTGCTTTACCGCCTGAACAATAAAGTACGGCAGGTCAAAATAGGCGTTGCCATTCCCTGCTGCCGGGGTAAACATCTTCCAGCCGACCAGCCCAACTTTGTTTTTATGGTTGAGCCCGGCGTTGGAGAATAACTGTTCGAGTGGTACTTCATTATCCATCGGCTGGTTCGGCAGTGAGAAGAACGGGCAGTGCATTAGCCTGACAGGGACACGCGAGTATTGGGCAAGTTTGAGGTTTTCATTACCCAGTATCACAGTGCATTCACCACTGGCCTCAACAATCAACACGCCTTCTTCAAAACGCGGAATAAACCCCGTCAGGTATTCAAAGTTGCCGCCATGTTCTTTATCCGCATAAATCACCAGAGCATCAAAGCCCTCATGCTTCATGCCTTGAAGCACTTTGGCTTTGCGCTCTTCGATGGTTTCATCCGACAGGAAGACAGGTTCAACCTGATTGAATTGAACAGGCGCCTGGGTTGGCCCGTACTTGATGCTTTTGGACACCATGGTGTTACACCTCATGTTGGGTTGTTGGCCGTAATCGCGGATACCATAGCATAGCGGGTTTCAAAGGAATGACGCTGAAAAGTCACCTTGCGATTACTTCAGTAACTTAATGAACCGTATCGTTTTTTTTAGGATTTTCAGGCTGAAAATCACCAGTAATGATGGATAAATGCCGCTATTTTCAGGACAGCGCATTGAAGGACTCAAGTCTGGGCTATTGGCACCTTAAAAACGCCGATCGGTTAAGCCTCTCAGGTGCTGCTAATGGACATCATACAATCTTCAGAGGTGATGCCTCTCTGTCAGGGATCAAACATGCAGGCGTCAGTTTAGCGCTTGTCCGTTTAACTTTTTCCGACCGCCATAAATGGCAACCTACGACGATTGTTCGCGTTTGCCTTTAGGGACGCATTAAGGTGTAACGACATGAAGATTCACTTTTTTTCTTAAGTGGGCAGCGTCAGGCTAAACCTGAAGTCTTCAGCCGCGAAAAGTTAGGGAGTACAGTTATGAAGTTGTGCTTACTCGTCTGTAAGACGTTAATTTGTCCATGTGTCAGGCATGGAAGCTGAAATCGATGTATATCCAGCATGAAAAATAAAAAAACCACCATTAAAAATCACACCTATCCAATTGAAATATATGATAAATATTGGGATTTTCAGGCTGAAAATGACCTTGATCTTACAGCAAAAATGGTGTCGAAAACTAATTCTTGAGCTTTAACCCTGGTTTGAGAGAGTGTGTATCTATCGTGGGTAGGCTAACTGTAGCTGAATACAAAAAGGCCATCATTGAGAAAATGCTCGTTAGTTAGGTTAGGTTAGGTTAGGTTAGGTTAGGTATTCAGAGTAATCGTTTGATTGCAGCCTTTATATTCTGTGCGGGCTCTGCCGCCACTACTGCCCCCTCTGGGCCGTCCTCGCGCCGCTGACGCGGTACCTTCGACTTCCACGTCATGCCGGACGGACCGTTCGCGGATGACCATCCATGGTCGGCCGCGAACTGCCCCACGCCTCCCCGCGTGGGGCTCCTGGCCCAACGTAAAAGTCTCAGCGCTGCGGATAACCCAGAGGGGGCAGCAGAGGCGTCATAGCCTCAAACAATGTGCCCTTTTTGACAACCCGCACTGAAGCTCATGAGCTGGCTGGAACGGGGCATGAGAGGCGTCAAAACTTCAGGAAATGTGCCTTTATTGACACCCCCACTGAAGCTGATGAGCAAGCCGGGACGGGCAGGAGAGGCGTCACTCCCTCAAACAACGTGCTGTTCTGACAACACGCATTGAAGCTGATAGCAGGCTGGGACGGAATAGCAGAAGCGTCATAGCCTCAGACAACGTGCTCTTTTGACAACCCGCACTTAAGCTGATGAGCAGGCTGGGGCCGCACCGGGGCAGGCATCCGCAGCGCTGAACGGAGTGAGTCTGCCAGGAGAGCCCGCAGGACGCGGGCGAAAGGTGGCGCTGGAACATGGATGTTCCATCGGCACCGGTCCGTTAAGGCAGACGAGTGAAGTGAAGGCACCGCGTAGCGGCGCGAGGACCGCCAGCCCCGATGTGGTCCCAGACGGCGTTTGCGCCAGTTGCTAAACTGACATTTGTATTTCGTTGCGTGACATTTCTGTGAGACGGTTTTTAAACGCCCCTGTATTGAGGGATGCATGAAGAAGTTGATCATATAACTCATGTCGTTCTTAAATGCGTTAATTAAACAAGTGACATTTCCCTGGCCAATCAGTAAAGACATCACTCATAAATGATCAGCTATTTTAAAACCAGCAGGAGAGGGAAGGGAAGGGAAGGGAAGGGAAGGGAAGAAGACTTTCATTGAAATGAAAAAAATACACCACGAATAATTTCAATTAACTAATTGTTCCTGAAGGATTAAATCCTCATTTTCAGACTGAAAATACCCATGAATATTGATCAGACAGAAATCGTTACTTGCCAGGCTCAAAAATATTGGTAGGGTAGGGGAGTCTTCAAAATTCGCATATCCGGTAAATTTTACAAATATAATGCCAGCATTAGCAAAAAGATCGTAACATATTGATTTAATTAAATTATACTACAACCACGCAAATCCAACACTTCCATAAAAATTCCAGTTTTATCGCTTTTTACCAAAAAACTGGCTTGTGACTCTTTTTTTAGTAAAATAACGAAAAATTCGACTATTGAGGTGCTTATGAAGCGAGATTACGGTGACGTGTTTGACATCGCCAACCGTGCGAATGGAATGCTGCACGGCCTGAGCAGCCACATCGAACAGCAGCGTCAGGAATTTAACCAGCAGGGCTACTACCACACCTTCACCCGCAACTCGGTGGCCAACCTTCCCTTACTGAGCAAGCATGCGGTCGCTGCAGCCATCAGTGAAATGGAAGCATCAGGATATGAATTCGGCAGAAAACAAACCGGCAGCACGTCGCAATATGCCATGAGCATCCAAAATGTCGTTGATATCTATCAGCATCGTAAAGTGCCCAAGTATCGCGATAAGCACAAAGACCCGTTTGTCATCTTTGTGGTCAACCTCAAGGGTGGGGTATCGAAAACGGTCACCACCGTCACGCTGGCACACGGATTACGCGCCCATCCAGGCTTACTGTACAACGATCTGCGCATCCTTGTTATCGATCTCGATCCTCAAGCCTCCAGCACCATGTTTTTAAGCCATACAAACAGTGTGGGTTCAGTACTGGAAACCGCTGCCCAGGCGATGCTGAATGACGTCAGCACCGAGCAATTACGTGCACAATTTATTAAGCCAACGGTCATGCCAGGCGTGGACGTGATGCCTGCCTCGATTGATGATGGATTCGTTGCCAGTGACTGGGACGCGCTCGTGGCCGAGAATTTACCGGGTGTCGCACCGTCTGAAGTCCTGCGCCGCAACGTGATTGATCGTCTGGCGGATGACTACGACTTCATCTTCATCGATACCGGACCTCATCTGGATGCATTCATGCTCAATGCAATCGCCGCCAGCGACCTCCTGTTAACGCCGACACCGCCGGCTCAGGTCGATTTTCATTCGACGATGAAATACCTGACGCGCCTGCCAGAAATGCTGGAACGCATTGAGAATGAAGGCATTGAGCCAAGGCTCAAAGCAAATATCGGTTTTATGTCCAAAATGACGACAAAGCACGATCACGTCACTTCACACAGTTTTGCGCGCGAAGTCTTCACCAAATCGATGCTGGATGCGGTGTTACCGCGTTTAGATGGCTTTGAGCGCTGTGGCGAATCTTTTGACACGGTGATCAGCGCCAACCCGAGTTCTTATCCCGGCAGTGCCGACGCACTGAGAAAGGCGAAGCAGGAAGCTGAGAATTTTTCTCGCGCTGTTTTTGACCGTATTGAATATATCAGGAGTACAAAGTGACCGAACAAAAATCACTGAAACGCATTGGCCGCACCATGGGGCAATCCCAGATGTCCAGCTTCATCAACAGCGGCAATCAGTCACGCGTTTTCACTTTGAAATCCGGCAATACTGCGACTTTCGTGCGTCAGCTGATCCCCAGTGGCGAAGTGGCGTCGAAAACCTTTGTTGACGCCAAAGTGAATGGTCGCGATCAGTCTGCGCTGACTGAGGAGTCAGTTAAGGACATCACTCGCACCATTGAACTACAGCAGTTCTTCCCCGCGATAGGGCGTATGGTCGATGGCCGAATCGAAATCATGGATGGTTCTCGCCGTCGTGCTGCTTGTCTGTTTGCGGGCACCGGTTTGGAAGTTCTGGTGACCGAGGATGAAATTGATATCAGTGATGCGCGTCAGTTAGCCGCTGATATTCAGACAGCGAAAGAGCATAACCTGCGTGAACTGGGTCAGCGTTTCCTGATGATGGAAGCGCAGGGGATGAACAAAACTGAGATCGCCAAAGCAGAAGGGATTTCAAACGCCAAGGTCACTCGCGCCTTCCAGGCTGCATGGGTGCCAGCAGAATTTATTGAGTTGATCCCTGTGGTTTCCGATCTGAGTATCCCTGATTACAAACTGCTTCTGGACGTGGCTGAAGAAGCAAAAGCAGAGGGTGTCGCAGTTCATGATGTTGTTGAACAGGTCAAAGAGCGGATGGACGAAGATGCTGCGTTGCAGAAGCTGAATTCTGACGATCAAAAAACCCGGATTTTGTCATTCTTCACCACCACTAAAAAACAGCTGATCAAACCGGTTAAAAACAAAAGTGTAACCACTGAAAAGTTTGGCCAATTTACTGACCGTACCGCTTACGCGAAACGTAAAACCAATGCGGAAAAGCGTCATGTGCAGTATGAATTCCATCGGCTGCCAGCAGCAACGCTGGATGAGATCGACGCCGCGATCAAAACCATTCTCGACAAAGCTCGTTAACTTCCTCGATACGATCTAAAAGGGGCGTGGTGACCACGTCCCGATTTATTCACCGCAAATCATCCTCTGCTGTTCAATAAGCGATAAAACGTCACCAGACGCGCTATGCCGATATATATCTGCAAAGCCGTGACACATCAGGTTTAGGCAACTCGACGCTTTAGAGGCGCATTGAAGCGTTAATGGATAGACCAACTTTAACTGTCTCAATCCAGAATTGAATACCCATCTTAAAACTCACTTATCCCGTTATCAAAAAATGCGGGATCGTTATTGCATCATCTTCCCGGATCGTTGATCTCATTGGTTTGAGCTTCTCGGTGTCGGGCTTAAACCCCTTTTCCATTGATTTTTATCCCCTTTATCCACAGGCCAGATCCAATTATTCGATCATAATGAGATCCCATTGAGATCATAAGAGATCCCGGATCGCTGCAGGCCTTGGTATCACTGGGCTGAGAGACCCTTACTAACCGCTATAAAGAGTAAATCAACCGCTATACAGAGCAGAATAACCGATGAAAAGAGTAGAACAACCGATGAAGAGAGTGGGCAATAACCGCTGTAGTGAGTAGATCTGAGCGCGGGCTGTGTATAAAGGATCTGCCTGTGTATAACTCTTCGCCGCATAACGTTGTCTCTTTAGGCGTTTTGTTTAATTGCCAATCGGTAGGACGTGTTTTTTATCCCCGTTATTCACTGGCTAGATCAAATAACAGATCAATCTAAGATCCAATAAGTTCCATAGAGATCCCGACAGCGGCTAAAGCCTTACAGCACAGGGCCTGGCAGGGTATTGCTAACCGCTATAGAGAGTAAAGTAACCGCTATGGAGAGTAAATTAACCTTTATAGAGAGTAGTCTAACCGATGAAGTGAGTGCTAGTATCCGCTATAGAGAGTAAACGCGATACGTCACTGTAGATAAATCGGATCCTCAAAATGTCGGAAAATGAGCTAGAAAACAGCAACATAGTTGAAGCCTTTTCGGAAACTGACAAGCGAACGGGTGAACTTGTTGTACTGACTCCTAACAGAGACAATACCGTCCAACCGGTCGCTTTAATGAGACTGGGCCTGTTTGTTCCCACGTTAAAGTCCACGAATAACCGCAAGAACGATACGACGGCGGTCACTGACGTGACTAACGAGCTGAAATTGCTGTCGATCGTCAAATCTGAGGGCTATGAAAGGATCAGGATCATTGGCCAGCGTCTGGATATGGATAACGATTTTAAGACGTGGGTAGGGATCATCCATGCGTTTGCCAAATACAAAGTGACCAATGACAAGGTTATTTTGCCCTTTGTCGAATTCGTTAAGCTGTGCGGCATCCCTTCCTCACGCTCTTCAGCCAAGCTCAGAGAGCGCCTGGAAGCCTCCCTGATTCGTATTGCCTCAAACACCATTCAGTTTGGCACAGCGGATAAGGACGAGCTTTATGTGACTCACCTGGTGCAATCAGCCAAGTACAGCGTGAAAAAAGACACCGTCGAGCTTCAGGCCGACCCAAAACTGTTTGAACTCTATCAGTTCGACAGAAAAGTGCTGCTGCAGCTGCGCGCCATTAACGCATTGGCGCGTAAGGAGTCTGCACAGGCCCTTTACACCTTCATTGAGAGTCTGCCCCCTAATCCAGCGCCGATCTCCATGGCGCGCCTGCGACAGCGCTTAAATTTGACGTCGCGCCCCATCACTCAGAACGCAACGGTTCGCCGGGCAATGGAGCAGCTGAAGGATATTGGATACCTTGATTTTACCGAGGTAAAACGCGGTAACGTCGTCTATTTCCACATCCATTATCGCCGGCCCAAACTCAAACCTGCCGAACTGCCTCTCAAGCTGCCAGAGATCCTGGAGGATGAACTGGAGCTGGATGACGCCATCGATATTGAGGACGTGGTTGAAGTTAGCGAGCCACAAGGTGAGATGGTGATGCTGTCTAAAGCAGAATTGAAGATCCTCGAAAAACTCCGCAAAGGGAAGGCGAAATAGCTTTCCACTCTTCGCCCCATCTAGATTGATCGAATAACCACTATAGTGAGCAGTGCTCTCTATAGTGGTTATCTACGTGATGGAGATCCCGTCCTCGATCCTTGAAATTGCCCGCAACACGCGCATTTGTTACCCGGTAACCACTATAGAGAGTAAAAGGCTACTCACTATAGTGGTTATGCATCAAGATGCGCGCCAGATTCCAGTATTTTCATCCTAACTCATTGAAGTGTTGCCATTATTTTGGCAGAAGGGCATAAGTTAGTGCATCACGCTGAAGATCGGTTTGTTCGCGATGATCTTACCCTATAACCACTATAGAGAGTGGATGCATGCTCTCTATAGTGGTTATTTGGCAAAAGTGACGGCATCACTTTTATTTTATTGAGTTGTAAGGATTTTCTTGAACGGATTTTGTGCAATATGGAATGGCAAATGCTCGGATTTTTTGAGTAATTAAAGTGGTTTTTTTATAATTAAAACATGGTCTTAAATGATTTTCCTTCAAGTATGCCGGGGGCATAACATCAGGGGTTTACTCTCTATAGTGGATAGCGATTGCCAGCTTCTAACACGTTGAATTCTGACTCTCTTCCATTGAGATGCCCGCTGAGCCAAGGGTTCCTGTCTTACGAATGGACTAACCGCTATAGAGAGCAGATTTACTCTCTATAGCGGTTAGTTAAATTGATGGTATGACCAATAATTTAATATTAATCATATTGTTGTGGTGAGCTTCGTTATCATGGACAGCTGAAGTGATGACACCGACTAACCGCTATAGAGAGTAAATCTGTGACGTTCAAGCAAGCGTTATGGGGATCTGATCAAGATCCGCGGATCTTGCGTGCTGGCTCTAAGGATCAAACAACCACTATAAACAGTAAATCTAACCACTATAGAGAGTACTTACTCACTATAGTGGTTAGATTGGGACGACCACCCTGGTAAGCACTAACCTGCGAAGCCTTGTAGTGCAGGGTGTTAGTGGTTACTAACTTTAATTATTAGCATTTAGTCTGCGGGAGTCACATTGCGGCCGCCAGTGGCGCATCCCGGCCTTAGCTAACTGCGTTACTCTCTATAGTGGTTACTGGTTGGAATCTCGATCACAGATCTTGAGTTGAAAAGGATCAAAGGATGAACGGTTTTTGATGCAGTACCTGTCGAGCGGGCCTTGTCAGCCCCTCCAGCATCAACGGAATAATTTGTTCACCGGTGAGAGGAGCGAGCATCAAGGGGGCATCTTTGGCGGGGTGATACCACACGATTTCTTCAATCTCCGCAGCAGGTGCAAGGGTGCCTGCATACGCACGGACTAAAAATATCTCTGCGATAAGCGTGCATCCCGGTTCATTGGCTGCTACGTCCATGAACTGCCCGACGAAATGGGTATCCTGTTCCGCTATCTGAATTTGCAGTTCTTCACTGAGTTCACGCATCAGCGCAGTGACCGGGGATTCTGTGCTTTCAATTTTCCCACCAGGCTGCATGAAGAATGGTGTGCCACGTTTACGCACCAGCAACATTCGATCTTGTTCATCCATGATGATTGCTGCCGCGATACGTATGGTTTTGGCTGGGTTCACTTTTATCTCTCTCTTTTGCGCTTGAGGTTACACCAAGTTTTTGGCTGCGGGGGTAGGTGCGCAAGCTGACTTCAACTGAGAACGATTATTAATAACGTTTAAGCTCAGGTCAAACGCAATCGTGGATGTGGAGTCTCAGGAACTATCGAGGAGTGGGGCTTTAGCGACTACGAACAAGCCGGTGCCCGCGCACCGGCCCACCGCAGTGACTCAACGAATCTTATCAAGCAGCTGTTCTGCACCTTTATCAATGCCGGTTTCTGCTGCACTCATTGAGCCGAATGTGGCGCCCACGTTCATCGCATTGGGATATTGCTCAGTGACATAAGCGAGCAGCAGTTCGTTAGTGGTGGCGTCTTTAATTTCAACCGCGTAATTGACGTAGCCGCTCATCATGCCGCGACCGCCTCGCACAGACTGCACAATGTTGTAAGGGCCACCCGCCAGATCGAATTTCGTCACGGTGCCAATAACCTGTGGTGTGGTGTCCGCACCGGTCAGGGTGAGCTTGATCCGGAGCGCATGCGGTGTGTCGGCAGGCGGCGTCATGGCAAATTTCTCGGCCAACACCTCAGTGAATTTTTTGTGCATGTAATTGGCTAATTGACGGCGGTCATCCATTGCCATGTCATTAAACTGTGCGTCGCTGCCACTATAAATTTCAACGGGATCCAGCATGACGCTGCGGTATTTACTCCAGTCCACCGGCGCGGCATACCGGAACGGGATCCGATCGCTGTCATCTGCTGTATTAGCGCTCATGCGGGAAGACGATGCAATGCCAGAATACTTCACGGGTGCGGTTGAAGAGCAGCCAGCAACAGCAACGACCGCCGCAAGCACGAGGGTGCGGTACACAGAATTCATATCCATC
Organism: Pantoea sp. CFCC18177; assembly: GCF_059412425.1. Lineage (NCBI taxonomy): Bacteria > Pseudomonadati > Pseudomonadota > Gammaproteobacteria > Enterobacterales > Erwiniaceae > Pantoea > Pantoea sp. CFCC18177. The sequence goes on along the minus strand of NZ_JBNBPL010000008.1, from coordinate 84,205 downwards.
ATTCTCCAAAAATTAGCCATTCATAATTAAACTGTACGGTATAGTTAATATCGATTATGCTCTTTCTGTCAACGGGGGATACGCGATTTTTTATGAAGCTGATGTCAGTGGGGGGATGCGTGTGGACGAATCTTGTGCGGCAAGAGCAGGGTGCTGATGAGTGACCGATACCTGGACAAGGTCGGAGAACTGGCATTGAGAGATTGGCCACTCATATGCGTGCTGATCATCGCAGCAAGCATGTTGCTTTGGCGGGTAGGGAGCAATGTCTGCACACTGCTTCATATCCGAAAGCAAGGTGTGCAGCAAAGGCAGTACTATGCAGCGAAAGTGTGGGGAGCCCGGGTTTCATCCCTGGTCATTTTGCTGCTGGTAGACTGCCTGGTGGTGGTGGCGACCGGTCTTGTTGTTACGCTAAGGCTCATTGACGTCGCGATAAATTGAGGGCAACGCTAGCTGACGCCCTTTAAAAACACCTCAACGGCATCCTTCACCATGGCGGCGACTTGCTTATCTGAATACACCGGCATATCGCGTTTGAGAAACAGCTCATCGGCCTCAGCTTTAACCAGTGAAGAAAACTGTTTCGCTCTCAGGGCCGGGTTGTTGCGGCTTAAATCGCCGTTCTCCATATGGTGCTCCATAACGCCAGCCAGCGCGTTCATGCTTTCACGCACACCCGATTCATAGAACAGCTCACCAATATTGGAGTGACCCGCTTCACCCAGGACCATGCGGTAAAGCTGCAATCCCTTCCAGTCTGACGTCATGGCGCCGAGCATACCTTCGCCAAATCGCTGCAGCTTTTCGGCCAGCGTGAGCTGTTGATTCTCGTCGCTGTTTAAATCACTTGCCGCGTGGGTGAGAAAGTTGGTGCCAAATGCTCTGACCACCGCATCAAACAGATTCTCTTTAGAATCGTAATAGTTGTAGAGCGTGGCCTTCGAACCACCAGCACGTCTGGCGACCTCATTCATTGAGGCCCGCTCATAGCCATGTTCCAGAAAAACCGCAGAAGCAGCATTCAGAATGTCCGCTCTCTTTTGCTCTGTTAGCGTGCGCATATCTCATCTCCCCCTCATTAGCGGGTTACCTTAACAAAACCGAACGGTTCATTAAAGGCTGCGGGTGGGGAAGTGCTGCGTTATGGCAAAATTGATGGCAACGCCCAACTACTTAGCGAGACGAACGACAAATTTGCCATCCTCCTTCTTAATTTTGGCTCCTTTATCAGCCCACCGATCGGCAAGCTCAAAAAACTCATCGGCACTGATATTAAAGTCCAGAACCACTTCCCGATATTCACCACTACGCAGCAGTTCATTGGCCTTTTTCAATGATTTAGCACTCGCATTTTTCATGTCATTTTTTCCGGTTGGGTTAGGTCACGTTTTACACAGAATACGCTTTAGGTCCTGCTTAGTCGTGCGTAAAGCTTGCGGCAAAAGTCCTAAATCGAGCCACAAAATAGGCCAAGCCTGACAACTACCGGGAGGGGGAAGATGTTTTAAGTCTGCCCCTATTTATAAAATCCAACCAATGGTTAAAACGGAGAAATGCAGACTTAAAAGACAGAAATTCCATGCATAAGAAAGGGGCATCTGATGGCAACTTTTCTCCGTGATAGTTATAGAAATTGATGATATTCAACGGCGTTTCTCACTTTTTCTAATGCGTGACTCAAGTTATCCAGGCTGACAGATCCCAGTGCAAGACGCAGAGCATGGGGCACATTAGGCGTGGTGCTGAAAGGCTCAGCGGTTGAAACAGAGATGTGTTCATTCATCAGGCGCCGCACCACAGGTTCGGCCCGAACCTCTTCAGGCAGCGGCAACCAGGCAAAATAAGAGCAGGGATGGCTAATCACATTGAGTGGTGCAAGGTGAGTCCGCGCCATCGCCTGACGGCGGCTCGCATCCTGACGTTTCAGCGCCTCAAGCCGGCCGATGGTGCCGTCCTGAAGCCAGCTGGAAACAAGGGTGGTCATCAGGGCAGGGGTATTCCAGGTCGTGGCGCGAATGGCTCTTTCAAGCGCAGAGCGCAAGGCGGGAGGAGATACCACTGCGCCGACCCGGAGTCCGGCAGCAATATTTTTGGCAAAGCCGGTGACGTAAACGGTGCGCTCGGGCGCAAACCAGACCAGCGGAGGAGGCGCATCGGGAGCCAGATACGCATAAGCCCCATCCTCAATGATGAGTAAATCCTGCTCGCGAGCGATCGCGACCATTTCCAGACGCTGATCCGGGTTCAACACCCATCCAAGCGGGTTGTGTAGCGTTGGCATGGCGTACAGTGCGCGCACGCGACGGCGTTTGCACAGCTGCCTGAGTGCGTGAAGGTCCGGTCCAGCGGCGTTGGCCGGAATGGGTTCCAGCTCCAGCTGATAGAGCCCTGCCAGCGCCTTGAAACCTGGATAGGTCAGCGCATCCACGGCCACCACATCGCCAGGGCGCAGAAGCCCCATGACGGTAACGGTCAGTCCGTGTTGAGCACCATTCACGATAAGGAGATTGTCAGCCGCAGGGGTGAAGCCGGCTCCGCCGAGCCAGGCAGCAATCGCTTCACGATCGTTCAGCTTGCCAGCATGAGGCTGATAACGCAGCAGGGATTCGAGGTCACCCGAAGTCGTCAACCCGCGCAGGGCATCGCGCAGTATTTCGGCCTGACCTGGCAGGGCGGGATAGTTGAAGTTGAGATCAACCACGTCGCTTGCCACCACCTGCTGATCAAGTCCCAGCCCCTGGGGCAGCGTGATCTCCCTGACAAACATGCCACGACCGGTTTCACCGCTGACGAGGCCCATTGCTTCGAGTTCAGCATAGACGCGCGTGGCGGTAGCCAGTGACACCTGTCTGGCTGCTGATAACGCGCGATGCGTCGGCAGGCGCGTACCAGCGGCAATGTTGCCGTCACGAATGGCCGCAGCGTATTCATCGACAATGGCTTTATAGCGGGCTTTCAACGAAATGTATCCATGACAATTTTTTGATTGTCTTAAATTGTGGTGTGTACTCTGTATGACGTCAATCCTGGTCCAGGGATTCAATCGCTATGAGGTTTCCGCGTGGTAAATACAGTGGTACATAAAACCGATCCCAATGCGCTGTCCGGCTGGCTGAACGGCCTGCTTGGCGTGATCATCTTCAGCGGCTCGCTGCCGGCTACACGGGTTGCGGTTAGGGATCTCGATCCCTATTTCCTGACGTTTAGCCGGGCGTCAATCGCTGGCGTGTTGGCTCTGCTACTGATCTTCAGCTTCAGGGAAAAGCGGCCTAATGCCAGACAAATCGTTTCACTGATTGTCGTCTCTCTCGGCGTGGTGATCGGTTTTCCGCTGCTGACCGCGATGGCGCTGCGGCACCTCACTTCGGTGCACTCCATTGTTTTCCTCGGGCTTCTGCCGCTCTCCACGGCCATGTTCGGTGTGATTCGCGGCGGTGAACGGCCGCATCGGGCATTCTGGATTTTTTCTACTCTTGGCAGCCTGCTGGTGGTGGGTTTCGCGCTTTCAAATAACCTGGCCGTCTCCCTGACTGGCGATCTCCTGATGCTGGCCGCCGTGGTGGTTTGCGGTCTGGGTTATGCTGAGGGGGCGAAGCTTTCACGTACGCTGGGCGGCTGGCAGGTGATCAGTTGGGCGTTGATTATTTCACTTCCATTCATGGTAGCCGCTTCTTTCTACACGCTGCCCACCAGCTTCAGCCATGTCAGTCTCTCGGCTTGGATCGCACTGGCCTATGTCTCGCTTTTTAGCATGATGATCGGGTTTATCTTCTGGTACAAAGGATTGGCCATCGGCGGTATTGCGGCAGTCGGGCAACTGCAGCTGCTTCAGCCCTTTTTCGGGCTAGGCCTGTCTGCCACTTTGCTGCATGAAACCGTCAGTCCGTTGATGCTGGTGATTACGCTGGGCGTCATTCTCTGTGTGATGGGGTCGAGGAAGTTTGCACGTTAAACAAATGTTCGTGCGGGTATTTCACACCGACGCTTACTCAATTTTAAACCGTCAGGATAGCGATGTTCTCTGCCTCAAACGCGTTGTAGAAGTCCTTATTCAGCTTCTCTTCGACCACCAGAATGTCTATCTCTTCACAGCTGGCGACAGCAAACCGGGCAATGCCGGGAATTTTTTCAGCAGTCAGACCGACAATGGTCTGGCTGCTCTGTGCGATGGCGGCTCTCTTAAACGCGCAGTCATCAAAATCAAAGCCTGTCAGTCCGGCTTCAGGGCTCATGGCGCATCCCCCGACAAACACCTGGTCAAACAGTATACCCTTCAGTTGCTCAATCGCCGTGTTCCCAACGCAACCGCCACTGCTTTTATGAATGCGACCGCCAAGCATAATCACGTCGATATGGGGAAATTTCAGCATTGCAGCGGCGATATCTGGCGCATTGGTGACCACGGTGAGGGCCAGTGTTTCAGGCAGCGCCTGCGCCATGGCAAGGTTGGTGCTGCCTGAATCAATAAAGATGATGCTGCCGTTCTTGACCAGACTTGCGCACTTCTGCGCGATCATGTCCTTTGTTGAAGTGTTGTGCTCTTTTCGGGTAGCGAAATTCCCGGCATCGGGTAGTTGCAGCACCGCGCCGCCATACACCTTTTTACAGACACCTTCCCTACTCAATTCGTGAAGATCGCGCCTGACTGTATGCTCAGAAACCCCCATTTGCTGAGCGAGTTCGACGCAAACCACGCGGCCCTGGTCGCGTAATATTTGTCGGATCAGATCTTGTCGTTGATTGGGGAAAGCTGCATAATCGAGCACTAAACGCCTCTTGGATATCATGATTGAGCTTAAGTGAGCATAATCGCGCATGGCGGGCAGCCTGTCAATCACTCCTGGGGTGTTTGAAACGCGCGCCAAAAAATTCGATGTTTCAGCTTTCTTGACGAGGATTGAAATGATTCACCCGCCACAAATGATCTCTTCCAGCCGTGCCACTCGGCTGACCTTCTTTATCGCCGGATTTGTCACGGCGACCTGGGCGGTCATCGTGCCCTACGCCCGGGTGAATACCGGCGTCAACGAGGCAACACTGGGTACCTTGTTGTTGTGCCTCGGCCTTGGCGCACTGATCGCCATGCCGGTTACGGGCTCGCTGACAAGCCGCTTCGGATGCCGTCGTGTCATCGTCGCTGCCATCGCGTTAGTCATCGTGAGCACCCCTCTTTTGGCGCTAATGACCGATCCGATTCTGCTTGGGATCACGTTGCTGGTGTTTGGCATTGGCGTGGGTGTCACAGACTGCGCCATGAACATTCAGGCCATCCTGGTTGAAAAAGCCTCCCCGGTGCCGCTGATGTCCGGTTTCCACGGCATGTACAGCTCCGGTGGAATCGCTGGTGCGGGCCTGATGACCCTGCTTTTGGCGCTGGGTATCAACGTGGTTGTCGCGACGCTGCTGATCACGTTAACCGTTATCGTCTTATCCATTCTGAGCTATCCGGGACTTCTTACCTACGCCAACCCGAAGGAGGGGCCTGCTTTTGCCGTGCCCCGTGGCATCGTTTTACTACTCGGGCTGGTCTGTTTTCTGGTCTTTCTTACGGAAGGCACGGTACTGGACTGGAGCGCTGTCTATCTTACTCAGGTCAGAAACATGCCAGAGACGCTGGGTGGCCTTGGATACACCTGTTTTGCCGTGGCAATGACTGTGGCCAGGCTGACAGGTGACCGGCTGATTAGAAATATGGGGCGCTTAACGGTGGTCTTCAGCGGCGCCGTCACGGCTGCTGCCGGACTTGCGTTGGTGACGTTCGTGCCTTCCTGGCACCTGTCACTGCTGGGATACATTTTAGTCGGTGCAGGCTGTGCCAACATTGTTCCGGTGATGTTTTCGGCAGTGGGCCAACAGCGTGTTATGCCGCAGGCTGTGGCGGTGCCAGCGATGACCACCATGGGGTATCTGGGCGTATTAAGCGGTCCGGCGATGATCGGCTATGTCGCCCATTTCAGCTCACTTGCTATCGCTTTTTCACTCATCATGGCGCTGATGCTGTTTGTCGGTGCCATCTCATTCACCCTGAATCTTGGCCAGAATCGTTCGGCGAGGGAAAACGTATGAAAATCGCACATGTGGCTTTATGGACAACTCAGCTCGAGGCACAAAAACAGTTCTGGCGTGACTATTTTGGTGGCATGGCTAACGACCTGTATATCAGCAAAAACCGGCCAGGCTTTCGTTCTTACTTTATCCGTTTGCATGAAGGTCCAACGATTGAGTTAATGAGTCTGGACGGGTTAGAGAAGGGGCCAAACGGGAAAGAACTGACGGGATGGGCGCATATCGCCATCACTGTCGGGTCTCGGCAGCAGGTTGATGATTTGGCCAACTTGGCTGCTGAGCAGCATATTTTAGTCAGCCCGCCTCGTGTCACCGGAGATGGCTATTATGAGGCGGTGATGCGTGATCCGGATGGGAATCTGATTGAGATCGTCAGTTGAATGTCAGAGAAAAATAGATATTTGTACACACTAATAGGAGATCGATGAGGTCTCCCCATTAGTGGGAGAATGATTTGCGGAACCAACTTTTAAGGCTCAGTGATACTTACCCATGCAATCTGGGCACGTGGAAACATCGTAACTGTGGCGCTTTGCCAGATTCATCGCCTGAAAGTCTTTATACACGGAACCCAAGAAAATGCGGTTCTCGCCCTCATTAAGGTGTGAACAACCTTGCAGATGCAGGGTTAATGAACCTGAGCTGTATCGAATCAGATAGCAGTAAAAAGATTTATTCATGACGACTCTCCGTGAAATTAAGCCGGGATACTGGATTGCCTGCTGCTTACGCGTGCAAATCGATCACAGCGGATTATGGGCACCTCAGTTCAATGAGGTGTACCGATCTGATGGTGGGCACATGCCTGACATCAGAACCCCTGGAGAACGTCAAATAAAAAAGAATGACTTATGTTTATTCGCTGTAGTGCTTGATTTTAGAATGCATCTACATCTCGAAGTATAGTTAAGATTGGTAAAAATAGAATTTTATATCATTAACTTGTGAAGTGTGTTGAATTTAATTTACATTAAATGAGAGTGATTTACACTTGAGAAAAAATGTTGTTATATAAATATCTCGTATCATTACCAGTATGTTCTAAGCGAAGGGGATTTTGCCGTCGTTGCGAGTAGTGCAGTCGTTGCCTGCTCTGTTGCAAGGAAGCGTCTCTGTAGCGGTTGAACGCTGCTCAGCAACCGTAAAGGAAGCACGGTGACACTTTTTCTCCCTCTGATTTACCTCTTTGTCGGTTGGTTTGTCGGCAAAACCATTCTGGACTTTAAGTCGTCAGCATCATGGGTTTTAACGCGAGTGGTTATCCCCATTGTCATCATGTTCAATATATCCACGCGCTTCAGCAGCATGAGTACCATCATTATCGCTACGGCAGTTTGTATGCTTGCGATGCTGACAGTATGTCGTTTGATCAGATTCGATCCTGTCAAAAGTCTGTGTTTCAGTTATCTCAACATTGGATGGCTAGGGCTGCCTGTTGCCAGCGCGCTATTTGGTGATGATGCTGCGACCATCATCATTGCTGCTTATGTCGGTAGTTCGATCGTAGGGAATTCAGTCGGGGCAGGCATGTTGTCTGGGGAGAGGTTTAATCTGGTCAAATTGATACAAACCCCGCCTGTACTGGCGCTGATTGCCGGTGCTGCACTTATCCCTTTTAGTCAGGAAGTCACCCGCTGGTTTACCGGTTTGTATGATATCGCGAAATTTTTGATGAGTTTTCTGGGCATGGCCGTGATGGGTATTTGGTTGTCGAAGATAAAATTATCACTGAATGACCTGTGGCTGGAGATTAAACCGTTTCTGATCAAATCCACCGTGATGGCCATTCTGATGACGCTATTACTCGGTCTCGCAAACCTGGTGCATTTCAGGTTAATCACGGACAATCCGGCGACAATGTATCTGTTTTGCCTGCTGCCGCCTGCGGCGAATATTATTGTGCTGGAGACGCACTATCTCGGCACCGGCGAATCGGCGAGAACGATTAGCTGCGGAACGTGTATCAGCATCATCGCGTTATGTCTGTATGCGGGTCTGTTTATGTTGAACAAGTAGTGGAGTGGGGCGCTTTAAAGGCTGTTACTGCTCTATATTAAAACCTCACGCTTGCATTTAGTTACAACACACTAATTTGTTCTCCAACATTCTTGCCAGATCCCGAGCGTTTTGTGGAACCTTTCATAATCAATCGGGCTTAAAGACAGCTAATTTTTCTTGATTAGCGTTCTTTACCGGCCGTAGGCCGGTATGAAGTTAATATAAAGCCAATGTATGATGTAACTAAATGGTGCCCCCGCAGGATTCTTATTGGCTCACTGGAAGCGGTGACTACGCATACACATCCAGTGACTCCGATCACACTTTCAAATTCACGCCTATACTTATTTCTTTGTTTTCACGGCAGATGTCGTGTTTATTTGGCAAATCAGGGAATATGTAATGCAAGACACTTCACAAGACACACCGGATCGTAGTGATTCGCTCAATCTCACGGTAAAACAACGTCTGTTCTTTGTCGTGCTGGTGGCCACCATGGGAGCGCTGGCCTTTGGTTATGATACCGGCATTATCTCAGGCTCATTGCCGTATATGACCCTCCCACGCGATCAAGGGGGGTTGGACCTCACACCTTTCACCGAAGGTCTTATCACCTCCTCGCTCACTTTCGGCTCTGCCATCGGAGCATTTATTAGTGGCTATGTTTCCGATCGCTTTGGTCGTCGGATTACGCTGCGAAGTCTGGCGCTGATATTTGTCGCCGGTGCCTTGGGTACCACCATTGCACCCAATATTGAAGTGATGGTGGTGATGCGTTTCATTCTGGGTATAGCGGTTGGCGGCGGTTCATCAACGGTACCAGTGTTTATCGCTGAAATAGCCGGGCCTAAACAGCGTGCACCTTTGGTGAGTCGCAATGAGTTAATGATCGTCTCAGGCCAACTGCTCGCCTATATCGTCAGTGCTTCGATGAGTTTACTTTTGCATGATCCGCAGATGTGGCGCTATATGCTGGCTCTGGCAATGATCCCTGGCGCGCTGTTATTTGTCGGCACCTTCTTTGTTCCTGCATCACCACACTGGATGGTGGCGGAAGGGCGATTTGATGAAGCATTACGCATTTTGCGAACTCTGCGCGAACATCCCCGTGAAGTGAAGAAAGAGATGACAGAGATGCGGCAGGCCGCTCGTGAAGCGCGCAAAGGACCGCCAGCTCGTGAGCTGCTGCAGCAGAAATGGGTGATGCGTTTATTGATGGTCGGTTCCGCAATGGGGCTGGTGATTCAGTTTACCGGCGTGAATGCCTTTATGTATTACACGCCCATAATCCTGAAAAGTACCGGATTGGGTACAAGTGCAGCTATCGCTGCCACCATCGGCAACGGCGTGGTTTCGGTAGTGGCCACTTTCGCCGGCATTAAAGCCATCAGCCATTTCGGGCGTCGCCCAATGTTGATGACGGGTTTATCGGTGGTTATTGCGATGCAGCTGGCTTTAGGCGCAACATTATTATTTATGCCGCAAAGCATGACGCAAAGCTTGCTGGCTCTCGCCTGTATTCTGGTGTTTCTGTTCTTTATGCAGATGTGCATCTCACCGGTCTACTGGCTATTAATGTCGGAACTGTTCCCGATGAAAGTGCGAGGTGTGCTCACGGGTTCCGCAGTTTCATTTCAGTGGATTTGCAATGCAATCGTGGCATTCGCATTTCCCCCCTTGCTCTCGGTAGTTGGTAACAGTGCTTTCTTTATCTTTGCCGCAATCAATGTTGCTTCTTTAGTATTTGTCTTCACCATGTTACCGGAGACGCGTGGAAAATCACTTGAACAGATTGAAAGTGATATGCGCCAACATTTTGGCGAGGAGAATAATGAGTCTGTTCAAACGGCGAACCCCTAAAAGCTCATTTTTGACTAATACAACACATCATTATCAACAAGGGTGATATTTCATCTATTGACTATCACGGTCCTCTATAGCGGGGATCGTATTAATCTTGATATCTTTGGCGTGACATGAGGGAGAGTGGATTTTTGCAGCAGGAATAAAAAGTGGGCGTTATGCCCACTCTTTGGATTAATCATGGCGGGTAATGATATTTAAATCAGGAAATCTTCCAGTGATTTACCACCATCAATGGCAGATTTGATCACTGCCGGCGTACGCCCTTGTCCGGTCCAGTGCTTTTCCTGACCATCCTCAACATACTTATACTTCGCCGGGCGAGGTGCGCGTTTCGCACGTGTTTTGCCGGTTGGCGTTAGTGCGCTCAGTAACTCGTTAGGATCGATGCCGTCTTGCAGCAACAGCTCACGATATTTAGCCAGTTTCTCTTCTTTTTCACGAATGGCTGCTTCGCTGGCACTGCTTTCTTCGCGGCGTTCAGCAACAACCACAGAGAACTTTTCCAGCATTTCTTCCAAATCAGAAAGCGGGATTTCGCGCGCCTGTGCACGCAGAGTGCGAATATTGTTTAACGCCTTAAGTGAATCACTCATGAACATCTCCTGAAAATTTTTGTCGCTGAACGAATAAAGGTTAACAAATGTTGAAATAAAATACGTTTGCCAGAGAGACTATTTATATTGCGTTCTCTTGCGAGGAGTACACCACAACGCACACGAATAATAAAGTCTGAAAAGTGTTAATTTCGGATAGCTATCAAATTTCGAGAAGGTTCTGATATTCGCGTTTATCAATGATGTCCATTAAAAATCCAAACAGCTTACAGTCTGGGTATGTTCTCACTATTCTGTGGCGGGATATTTTAAATTATGAGAGCGCATAAGGAAAATGCTTCCTTAGCTCAAATTCTTATGCTTTTATCATGCCACATTGGTGCAGGGGGAGTGTTGTCAAGTTATCCGTTATAAGGCCGGCTATCCTGAAGTGTATTTACATAAATCAACTCACTCTTCTTTACGTGCCGGCGGCATATGCCACTTATCACGACTCACCACCACAGGATTATCGGGCTGACTGATAAAGTTCGGCGACATAATCTGCACATCAAACTGGTTGAATACGTCCTGAATATTCTCATGCAGCTTGCTTCTGACGCCCGCCAATGAGGCATTCTCCCCAATTCTGACCTGCAACTCGTAAGCAATATACCAGTCCATTAAACTCAACTGCCGCACCTTAAATTCGGCATCCTGCATGACGCCATCAGTGCGGCTGGCGGCCAGTTCCAGCATCGCATGTACCTGACGCCAGGGGGTGTCATAACCAATGGTGACCGAAGTCGTCAGATTCACCCCTGCGCCACGCGAACCACTACTGAGGTTGACGATTTTGCCACTCACCACCACCGCATTTGGCACGGTGACTTCATAGTCTTCCCGCGTCAAAATTTTGGTCGCTAACATGCCGATTTCACTCACCACCCCTTCGTGCTCGGCCAGCCGGATCACGTCCCCTTTACGCAGTGCGCGTGAATAGGTTAGCACCAGGCCGCTCATTGCATGATTCATCACTCCCGCCGATCCGAGCGTCAACATCAGCCCGAAGAAAACGCTAATGCCTTTGAAAGCCAGTGAGTCCGCGCCCGGCAGGAAAGGGTAGGCAGCAGAGAGTGCGAATAACCAAATCGCCACCGCGATAAGTTTACGTGTTACACCCACCGTTTCAGGATGCAGTCCCGGCAGACTCAGGGTGCCGTTTTCCACCTGATGTAACAGCAGATTCAATAGCCGAATAATAAAACCCGTGATGGCAAAAATAACCAGCACCACGGCCAAACCGGGCAGTGCGGAGATAATGATACTGCCCAGCTGTTGGAAGAAGTTGGTGGCGTAATTACCCAAATCCATGCCCCAGATACGCGTCCAGGGGAAAAGACGTAAGATCCAACTCAGCCACCAATAGCAGCCAATCAGAAAAACGCAGGTGATGAACAGCACATAGAGGCGAACTTCAAAGGGGCCGAGCAGAGATCGTAACCGAGCAGGGATGAGGTGTTTTGCTTGCTGGCTACGCATAGCGTAAAAGCGGCGAACACTTCTCAACGATCGCCATAAAACCCAGGCTGCCAAGACCAATAAAAGGGTGGCCACCAGACTTTTAACCAGTGAAAGGAGTAAATAGTGAGGAGAGTATTGCTCGATTAAATCGTGCCGCAAAACTTCAAAACGTTGCTGTACGCGTTGCGCGGCCTGGCTTAACGACAGATCGTCTCCCTCGTCCAAATCCGCCTGGCTCAACAACATAAATGGCTTATTGTTGATGGTAAACAGCACGCCTTGTTGCTGATAACGCGTCAGAGGAACCGTGATCACAGGATGTTGCAGATCCTCTACCGACAGATCACGCAACGTGCTGACAATACGTTGCACGCGCTCTTCAGGAGTCGTCAGACCGAATGTGGCTTGCAGCATCACAACCGGTTGGTTGAGGAGCACCAGAGTACGGGCCTGTTCCTGTTCGGTGGGAGCCTGCCGTGGCTCCGCACTGTAGCCCGGCAAAGGTAAAAACAGCACCAGCAGCAGAAACCGACAGCATCGAAATAGGCTGCACATAAATCTCTCCTGTTGAAAAATTAGGGTGCAGAGGGACACAAATGAGGATCAAATACCTGCTTCCAGTCCTGCTTCATATCCACCACCGCCCAGCCATTTTGCTTAGCCAATATCAGGCCGTTGACCAGTTTTCCGCTGGCCGGGGGATGGCTGTCATAAGCATATTCGCGCGCGGCATCGGTATGGTGCACCAGCAAACCAAAAGTTTTGGCTTTCGGGTTAGTGGTGGTGTATTGCAGCATCGGGACATCCCCGTCGCTGTTACCAAAGGCCGCCACCGGGCGATGCCCCATAAAGAGATGGATCGCGACAGGTTTGGCGGTTTCATCATCCAGAAACGCGCCGTTCATGGTTTTACGCAACTGCGAGCCATCGTCACTGAGGGCAAATTCGGAAAACGAAAACGACCCGACTACCTGCTCCGCTGGAATGCCGTACATTTTCTCTGCCAGCACCCGCATAAAATCAACGCCACCGCCAGAGACAATCCAGGTTTTGAAACCGTTCTTACGCAGATAATCCAATAGCTCTCGCATCGGTAGATAACCCAATTGATCGTAACGGCAGCCAAAACGCGCATGGCGTTGTGTTTCAACCCAATCGCTGACGCGTTGGCTGAATTCATCGGTGGTCATGTTGCTGTGCGTCAGCGTCAAAATCTCGTACAGCCCTTTTTTCCCTTCCTGTTTGATAGCAGCGAGGTCATTATTCAGCACCGCTTTGATCAACGGGTTGTAGTGCCATTCGGGATGTGTCGGTGCCAGTCGCTTGATCTCATCCAGCGCAAACTGCAGCTGGAATGTCAGCGGAGCTTCAGGCCATAAGGTTCCGTCATTATCAAACACCACATAGCGCTGGTTCTCAGGGATAAAGGTTTGACTGCCACTCTGCGTGGCCTGAGTGACCCACTGCTCTATCGCGCGTTTTGCCGGCGTGTCATTCCATGCTGGGAGATCGTCGGCCTGCGCCAGACGCACACAACCCAATAGCGTTAATGCTACAAGCAGCCTGAGTTTCATGGTTTTGTCCTTTCATGAGGAATGAGATCGGGAAGCGGTGTCGCGCGCCACCTCCCTGATACCTGATGGCCAAAAAAGCGTAAACCCCGCCACAGCGGATGGCGTAACAGCCACAGCATCAGCAGCAAAAGTAAAATACCCACCAGCCCGTATACGAGATGCCAGCCGTTGCCACCGGTTGAACCTCGCAGGGTATTCTCATCGCCACCGGCACGGGGCTGAGCAATTTGATAGCTCGCACCGGGCAATTCCTGTTGCTGCCACTGATGATGGGAGGTATCCCACCAACGTAACCGCACCGGCGGCAGCGTCAGTGCGCCCGCATGATCGGTGATATAGCGCAACCGCTCCACTCGCATCACACCCACCACCTCATCACGTCTGGCAGTTAAGGGTTGCGTGACAGGCGGCAGTTTTTGTTCGCTGCGCCCGGCAATCGCGAACAGCAGAGGAGGGATTTGCGCCGCAATCACATCCTTCGCCTGTAACCTGACTTCACGTTCAATCACATCCCCGACATGCAACTGGTTATCCTCTGCGGCACGATAGATCGTCCATTTTTGATCCAACTGCAGCGCGCTGGCAGGCAGAAAACGGTCCGGCTGCTGCACGCCTGCTGGCCATGCCACCGCTTTAACTAACTCAGGCAAATGAACGGTATGCGGGGGCTGTCCCGCAGCCTGTAAGGTGATATCCATGGCGGGAAAACGCAGCGTGCCATCCCCCCATGCCATCACTTCACGCTGCATGCGTATCCCACTCCAGTTCACACCCTCCTGATTGCGCGAGACCAGCTCATTCGGCACTTCCCGGGTCAGCAGCATGCCCTGTTCGATCGGCATATCCGGCCATTCTGGCGGTGGGTTGAACCAACTGTCAGTCCAGAAGGTCACGACAATCCGCGCTGGTTGTCCCGGCACCATCTGCTCTGGCGTGACAAGGTCACGTGTCAGGGTGATCTCTGCACGACAACAGAACGCAAACAGACTCAGCAACAGCAGCCAGCGCCTCATGGTGCCTCCGCAGGCGGTGAGTGGTAGAGATTTTCCAATAGCCCACCGGGCGACAAACTGAGATTGTCATACCACTGGTTGACTTGCGGTGCCGCTTTATCCAGCGGCTGCATATCCTTCTGATTCACGCCCTGATTCTTTTTCAGATCCTGTTTGATCTCATCGGGACTTTCGTCGGCCTCTTTTCTCTGTTCATCCTGCCGTTCACGCTCTTTTTGCTGCAGTTGCATCACAATATCCGCCACTTTGGCGCGGTTTTGCTGCGCCATCGCCCAGTCAGGACGCAGGCTCAGCGCTTCGTCATACCTATTGAGTGCCTGCTGCCACTGCTTCTGCTGGGCATAACAGTTGCCCAGCCACAACAGCGATTCCGCAGTGGCGGGCGCGTCACGAAAAGCCGCCGTCGCTGCAACAAAGTCCCGCGCATAGTAGAGTGCGATACCCCGGCGTACGGGATCGTCAAAATGTTCAGCGGCCTGAGAGTAGTCACCGCGATCAAATGCCAGCTGTCCCTGTTTATCCGGACTGATCCAGGCATCCAGCCAGGCGGCATGGCTTACCGGGGCGTAGAACGTCAGAGGGAGAAGCAGCAATGCCAGACACAACAGTTGCTGTCGCCATAACAGCAGCATCAGGAGCAGCGGGGCCACCAGCAGATAGCCGCTGTCTTTCCAGTGCAAATCCTGGCGCGCCTGCTGTTGCGCTGTGACGTCCTGCTGAATATGAGAAACGAGGGTCTTGAGATCCCGATCGTCGTTGCCAGCCAGGGTGACCGGCACGCCGTTATCCCGCAGCTGGCTGAACCGTGCGACATTCAATCGGGTATCGATGCCACTTGCCGCCAGCTCATCGGGCAGTCTGCCGCCATGTGCGGTGCCCGGTACCCAGACCTGAATTGGCAGCGTCTGCTTTGCCAGCCAGGCGGCATCCGCGGCGCTGAGGTTATCCGCCACCAGAATCAGACTCCGGGGCTGATCCGCCGCCGACGGCAAATTCTGCTGCGCCAGTCTGATGGCGGCCTGCAGGCCCGAACCGGCATCGTCGGGTAACTGAGTCGGTTGTTGTGCGTTAAGAAATAGCGAGAAGAAATCCTGATCGTCGGTGAGGGGCGTAGTGAGAAATGCCGCGCCACGGTACACCACCAGCCCGGCCCGCGTGCCCGGCAACTGCGCCAGCAAAGACGTGATTTTGTGTTGCATGCGCTGATGACGGCTGGGCGGCAGATCGCTGGCCAGCATGCTGAGATCCTGCTGCAAAATAAACATCACGTTGGTTTGCGGTGTCAGCGCGGCGGGCTGTTCCTTCTGCCAACTGGGGGCAGCCAGCGCAATCACGCCCAGGGCGAACATCCACGGCAGCATGGTTCGCCATGGTGAGCGTTGCTGTTTGATCAGCGCCTGCGCAAAAGCGCGATCCATGATCTGCGTCCAGGCACTGCGTGTCCCACGGTTCAGCAGGAACAGCAGCGGTGTTAACACCAGTGCCAACAGACGCCAGGGATAGAGGAAATGGAAGTCGCTCATCGATGCAAGCCCCGCACATGTCGTATCACGCTGATGGCCAGCAACACCAGTAATGCCAACGTCAACGGCCAGGCATAAAGGGGACGATGCCAGGAGAATCCGGTGCTTTTCACCTGCGCGGGCGTCATGGCATCAATTTGCTGCCAGACACTTTGCAACGCGTCACCGCCAGAGGATGCCGTCCACGCCTTGCCACCGGTTTGCCGGGCGATGTCTTTCAGCAAGGCAACATCTACTTTGTCATCACCGGTGCTGTTCAGATTGCCAAAGGCGATGGTGTGAACCTCAACGTGATGGGCGGCTGCCAGTTGCGTGGCCAGTTTGGGGGAGAGCTGTGAAGCAGTATCGTTGCCATCGGTCAGCAAAATCGCCATCTTGCTGGCTTCGTTGTCGCCGCTGCTGTCCAGCAGTTTCACCGCCACGCCCAGCGCATCGCCAATCGCCGTTTGCTGGCCGATCATCCCCGGCGCAAGCTGGTTAATGCGCGCCTGCAGCGCCTGTTTATCCTCACTCAATGGAGCAAACGGCCAGGCGTTACTGGCAAAGATCACCAGCCCAATACGGTCGGTTTTACGCTGGGCAATAAACTCACGCACGGATCGCTGTACCGCCTGCAGGCGGCTGAGCCCTTGCTGCGCATCGTTGGTCTCCATCGAACCTGACACATCCAGCACCAGCACCATATTGCGCATCGGCTTGATAATTTGCTGGGGTGGCATGAGATACTCCGGGCGGGCCATGGCACACACCAATAACAGCCACACACACCCGAAACCGAGCGATTGCCAGACAGAAGGGCGCGGCACCGTCTGCTCCAGTTGCAGGCCTTGCATCAACTCAGGCAGAAAAGGGACACGTACCTGCTCATGCACCTGCTGCTCGTGAGGCAGCAAAAATCGCATCGCCAGCGGCACCAGTAACAGAAACCAGGCCCAGGGCCAGGCAAAATCGATGCGACTCATCCATTCAGACATCTGGCAATCCCTCCAGCCAGGCGGTCAACTGCCGCGATAGCCGCTGATTCAGCGCAACCTCTAACAGATTGTCAGGCTGGCAATAACGCTGGCATAGGATCTGACTCAGCTCTTCATCCAGCGGCATACCGGCCAGCAAGGTTGCAGGACGGAGGACCGCGCTGATGTGCGATCGCGGCTGATGCACCAGCTGAATACGCTTAATGAGCGCTATCCAGTCATCGGCGCGCTGCGTGTCAGCCAGTAACGCTCTGGCTTCGCGACGCCAGCGATTACGCTGCCAGCGCGCCAGACGCAACAGGGCATACGCCAGGCCAGCCAGCACCACGACAAGTGCCAGTCCATACCAGCCCACGGGCAGCGGTAGCCAGGAAACCGCGCCAGGTAACGCGGGGTGCTGTAAGTCCGGCACGTTAAATCCTTTTGCCAGCATCACATCCCCCTTTGCAGCTGCGACAGCAGGTCTTCGCTCACCACAATCTGATTCACCCGTACGCCGATACGTGACAGGCGCTGTTTCTGATCGGCTAACCGTGCAATCACGCTCTGGCTGATACGATCACGCAGACCGGCATGTAAATTGAGGGTGGTTTGCTGTGCCTGATAGTGAGCGGAAAGTTGGCCATGGGCAGGTAAACGCAGATGCAGATCATCCAGCGTGACAAAGGCGCTGATTTCGCAGCGCCGCTTTAAGTCCGCCAGCAGCGCGATCGCTCGCTTATCGAGGTCGTGAAAGTCACTGATGATCGCCAGCCAACTGCCAGACGGTACGCGTTGCACCATGCGTTGCAGCATCTCCGTCAGTGACAGTTCACCGGGCAGATCTTCGCGATAACGACGCGGCAGGTCCTGATTAAAGCGGGCTAACTGCTCCACCAAGGGCGCTAAGCTGTTCTTGGGTGAGCGGCAGGGCAGCAACGTGAAATCATCATTGGTAAAGATCAGACTCCCCAGCCGATCGCCATCATGCCAGCAGCGCCAGGCAATCAGGGCGGCGATACGCGCAGCGGCAACCGATTTGGTTTGCCCGCGGGTGGCAAAGTACATATCCAGACGCTGATCGATGACGATAAATACCGGCCTTTCGCGCTCTTCGTTGTACATACGGATCCAGGGCGAACGCAACCTCGCGGTGGCCTGCCAGTCGATCAAGCGCACATCATCGCCCGGTTGATAGCGACGCAAACTGTCAAAATTGAGGCCGCGTCCCTGTTGCTTCGAGGTCCGTTCTCCGGCCAGTGCGCCTGGCGGTATCTGTCCCGGCGGATTACTCAGCGCATGCGACTCCGCAGCCAGCGCCATCAGGGCAGCCCGGTCGATGGTTAAGGCATTGGACATTACGCCACCACCGCATCAAGCAGCATGTTCACCACATCGTCGGCCTGGCAGTTATCCCCGTGCGCCTGATAGCTCAGCATCAAGCGATGGCGCATCACCGCCGGGGCAATGCGCTGCACATCTTCCGGCAGCACCGCATCACGACCTTCCAGCCACGCCTGTGCGCGCGCACAGCGATCGAGCGCCAGCGTGCCACGGGGGCTGACGCCCAACGAAATGTAGCTGGCAAAGGTCTCGTTGAGCCGATCGGGATAGCGGGTCATCTCCACCAGGTTGACGATGTAGTGCTCAATGGTTTCAGCGACATACAGGGTGGAAATACCCTGCCAGCACTGAGCAATCTCCGCTTGCGTCAGCAGCAGTTCATTACCCTTTTCCATGGATGCCGTGGCGGATGATGGCTGATATTTTGCCTGCTGCTCGGCGCGAACCAGTTGCATCACCTGTTGCTCATCGGCTTTTGAGGGGTAGTGCACCAGCACTTTCATCAGGAAGCGATCCAGCTGCGCTTCTGGCAACGGCCAGGTTCCTTCCTGGTCAACCGGGTTCTGCGTCGCCAGCACCATAAACACCCCTTGCAGCGGCCAGGTTTTCCCCGCCACCGTCACGTGGCGCTCCTCCATCGCCTCAAGCAGAGCCGACTGCACGCGCGCGGACGCACGGTTAATCTCATCTGCGAGGATCAGATTGCCAAACACCGGGCCCGGCCGGAAGTGGAACTGACCCTCTTCACGGGTGGCGTTTTGTTGATAGATTTCACTGCCGGTAATATCCGAGGGCAGTAAATCCGGAGTGAACTGAATGCGCTTGTAGTCGCCCTCTATGTGCCGCGCCAGCTCGCGTACCGCGCGGGTTTTTGCCAGACCGGGCAACCCCTCCAGCAGCACATGGCCATCGCACAGCAACGCGATGATCAACATCCGCACCAGTTCCTGCTGTCCCAGCACTTGCAGGTTCATCTGCGCTTCAAGCGCGAGGATTTTTTGCCGAATCTCCATCAGGCATGCTCCACCGGTTGTTGTTGCAGCAGCGTGGCGATGCCGACCAGAATCGGTTGTGCATAATCAAAAAACGCTTTGATGCCGGGGCAGAGATAGTTCAGGCCTAACTCACCTTCCTCACTGCGCACCAGACGATTTTTCGGGCATTCGCCGTAACATAATTTGAGATACGGGCAGCGTTTGCAGGCACCTGGCAGCGTGTTGCGTTTGCCCATACCGAAGGCTTTTTGACGCTCAGAGAAGGCGAGGTGGGCCAGCTTGGTGTTATGGATATTGCCGAGCTGGTATTCGGGGTAAACGTAGTGATCGCAGGAGAAGATGTCGCCATTCTTCTCGATAGCCAATCCCTTGCCGCAGAATTCAGAGGTGACGCAAATCTGTGCCGGCATGCCCATGGTTTGCGCTACCGCGGTCTCAAACAGATTGACCTGCACGCGCCCCAAATCGTTGTTCACCCACTCCTCGAATACCGCGATTAAAAAGCGGCCCCAGTCTTCCGGGTCCACCGACCAGTCCGTGACAATCGAATCGAGATCGCCCGGTTTAGCCCGACGCGTACCGGTAATCGGGATGCTGTCATCACGCCAGAATTGCGGCGCAGTCTGTTTGAAATCCACCGCTTCCACGCAAGGGTTGAACTGGATGTAAGTCGCGCCGAGTTCTCGGGTTAAAAAACGATAGACCTCCAGCGGGAACCTTGCATTGGTGCGGTTGACTGTCACCAGCGCATTAAACGGCACCTGATGGCGTTTCAACGCAGCCACCCCTTCCATGACTTTGTCAAAAGTCGGTTTACCGCTGCGCGTCAGACGGTACCGGTCGTGCAGTTCTGCCGGGCCATCAATCGATAAGCCCACCAGAAATCGATGCTGTTTGAGGAATTTCGCCCAGTTGTCATTGATCAGAATACCGTTGGTCTGCAGATCGTTTTCGATGCGCTGACCCGGCTTTTGGTATTTCTTCTGCAGGGCGACCACTTTTTCGAAATATTCCAGACCCATCAACGTGGGTTCGCCGCCTTGCCAGGAGAACACCACTTGCTCACCATCCTGGCTGTCGATGTACTGGCGAACAAACGCCTCCAAGACCTCATCGGACATGCCGGGCTTGTCCTGATGTAACAAATTCTCTTTGTGCAGATAAAAACAGTAAGTGCAGTCAATGTTGCAGCGTGAGCCCGTGGGCTTGGCCATCACGTGAAAGCGACGGGTATAGGCTGGCCCTTTGCCACTGTACTTCTCCGCCGTAGGCAGTGCCTTGATGGGCAGCGTGGTGCTGTATTTCATCATCGCCTCCGCTCGCCGGGTGAGCTGGCCACCCGGCCTGGAACATCAGGTTAGTTGGTTGACGGATTACCTTGCTCAATCAGTGCCGAGACATCCGACACGGTGAAGGAGCCCGGTTTCTGCCGTGGCGGGAACTCTTTGAAACTTTCAATCATCTCTTTGGCGTACTTCTGCGCGCCGCCGAGCAGGAACAGACGATCATAGAACCAGTGGTTGTAATCCATGCCGTCCGTGCCTTTCTCTAGTGGATCGATTTCCAGATCGAACAGCAGCGGCGTGCGCAGCTTGGTGAACGGATACTTCCACAGATCCAGACCGGTATGTTCCTGAATCATAAAGTGCATTTTCCAGCGGCCGTAGCGCATCGCCAGCAAGTCACCGTCATCGCTCCAGTAGAAGAATTCCTGGCGCTGATCCGGCCCCTTGCCCTGTAAGAAGTCGAGCTGGTTGTAGCCATCAAGATGCACCTTGTAGGTCATGGCGCTGGTTTTGTAGCCCTTCAGCAACTGCTGCTTGATGTCCGGCACACCCGCTGCCGCCACCAGCGTTGGGAACCAGTCGTTACTGCCGAACATGTCGTTGATCAAGGTGCCGGGCTTGATATGCCCAGGCCATCTGATCATCGCCGGCACACGGAAGCCGCCTTCCCAACCGGTGTTCTTCTCGCCACGGAACGGCGTCATACCCGAGTCCGGCCAGGTGGCGATCATCGGACCGTTATCGGTGGTGTACACCACAATGGTGTTATCTTCGATGCCGAGATCTTTAATTTTTTGCAGGACTTCACCGACGATCTTGTCATGCTCAACCATGCCATCGGCATAATCCCCCAAGCCCGTCACCCCTTTGTCAGCGGGCTTGATATGGGTTTTGTTGTGCATGCGAGTGGTGTTGTACCAGGTGAAGAAGGGCTTACCGGCTTTAACCTGACGCTCCATAAAGTCATTGTTGGCTGCCAGCGTCTCCTCATCGATCGTTTCCATACGCTTGGTGTTGAGAGGGCCGGTGTCCTCGATTTTGCCGTCTGCAGTGGATTTAATGACGCCGCGCGGACCAAACTCCTTACGGAATTCAGGATCTTTTGGATAGTCGGGATTTTCTGGTTCCTCCTCGGCATTCAGATGGTAGAGGTTGCCCATAAACTCGTCGAAGCCGTGCGCAGTCGGCAGAAATTCGTTGCGATCCCCCAGGTGGTTTTTACCAAACTGCCCAGTGGCATAACCCAGTTGCTTGAGAATGGTGGCGATGGTGGGGTCTTCTTTCTGCAAGCCTTGCGGTGCGCCCGGCATGCCGACCTTACTCATGCCGGTACGGAACGGCATCTGTCCGGTGATGAAAGAAGATCGTCCCGCCGTCGAGCTCTGTTCGGCATAGTAGGAGGTGAACTTGGCACCCTCGGCAGCGATGCTGTCGATATTCGGGGTTTTGTAACCCATCATGCCTTGGTTGTAGCTGCTGATATTCCAGTAACCAATATCATCACCAAAGATCACCACGATGTTGGGCTTGCCCTTGTTCTGCTCGGGGGCAGTCGTGGGCTGATTGCTTGCGGGCGCAGCCTGTGCGCCGACACAGGCGACAGACAACACTGAGGCAAGCAGTGTTTTGCAAAAAGGCATTCGTGACATTTTGCACTCCAGATAGATGTAGGCCCTTGAACGGCATAACGAAAAGGCGTCTGCCAGTTAATGACGGTGAGGTGCGGGTAAAACGGTTCCTCCTGAGTGGTGGGTTAAAACGTTCGGTTGTAGTTAATGGCGAAGAAATAGAGCGAAGGGTGGTTGTATTCACCTTGCAGCAGCGGTGACGCGACCTGTGAACTTTCGATACGCGCATACTCAAATGCGCCGCCAATGCTACTGGCGCTATCCAGCTGATAGCGTGCACCTACGCCCCAGCGCCAGGTGTCGCCCGATGGCATGGTGAGAGAGGTATCTTGCTGGCTACGGTAGAAGCTACTGTCGTAAGCAATCCCGGTGTTGAAAGTCCAGTCGGCGTTGGGACGGAACTGGGTACCGAGTGCCAGATGCCAGGTATCACGGAGACGTTGGTAATCCGCGACACGGCTGTCACCGACCACAATCTGGCTGTTGCTGTAGGCGCTCCAGTCCTGCCAACCCACATCGCCCATCACCGCCCACTGACTGTTGAGATCGTGATAGAGGCTGAACATCACCTGCTGCGGGGTATTCACGCTGGCCGCAATCGGCAGGGTATAAGAGGGGCTGTTATTCAGGCGATCAAACTGGACGGTGCCGTTGATATTGAAGTGATATTTGGTTTCGCTGGTGTAGGTCAGTCCGGCACGGGTTTGCGGGGTGAACTGGTAAATCATGCCGAATTTGCCGTTCAACGCCCAATCATGATCGGATTGAGACTGCTCGCCATCAGAGGTTTGCCGCTTGAGCTTGAGGAAACCGTAGTTGATGCCGAGTCCCGCACCAAAAGAGAGCCGTTCGTTGTATTGCCACGCCAGCGAAGGCATCAACGTCATCGCCAGTAGCGTACTGTCCTTAATCAGGCTATCCCCGGCCCAGTTGCCAAAGTGTAAGCCGAGGCCGTAGTTACCGTAGAGGCCAATACCCGCACTTAATTGGTCTGTCACTTTCTGGCTATAGAAGGCACTGCCACCGGGAAACCAGCCAATCACGTTACCCGGACTGTTACCTTTTAGGGCGGCATCATCACTCAGCTGATACTTTGCGTTGCCGTAAAGCATCTGACCACCGAGGTTCAGATTCTTGCCAGAGAGCAGCGACATCCCCGCCGGGTTAGTCAACACGGTCGAAGCATCCTGCGCACGCGCCGCTTGCCCCGCGCCAGCCAGTGCCACATCATCTGTGCCAATTTCATATAAATACAATCCGCTTGCCTGTACCGATGTGGCGCAGCAAACCAGAGACAACAGAACAAAGTGATGCCTCATATCTTCTCCAGACGCTATTTGATGTCAGGACAGCGCACGCTATCAATGGCGCGTGCATAACCCTGCGTATCCTTTTGGTCAAAGGCTTTGGCCGCAGCGAGGATCAATTCATTATTGGTTTGGCTGTTGAGAAACACCGTGCGGATTTTGTCGTCAGAGACGTTTTCATCGATATTGCAGTGTTCACGCAAGCTGGTGATGATTTGCTGTTGCTTAAGCGCAAATGACAGATTATCAAAGGCGGAAGCAGCTAAAGTCTTATCGGCAAATAGAATTAGTGTGGCTAACAACGCCCATTTAATGCGCATAACACCATCCTCTTGTGGCAACAGATATACCTGTGTCATTGACCGTATGTAAACGGCATTCGCTCACAACTCAAATCGGTAAAGCCAGAATGGTGAAATGGTGTCGATTCTTAAAAAACATTTCGATTAATACCTTAGTAAAAACCTTACACTTAACAAGATATCGCTTGGGTTATTTTCGCGATATTGCAAAATTTTGATTGCAGTCAAATTTTTGCAATATCACGTTTCCAGGTCGTATTCCATCGCTAAGTGGTTGATCAGAATTGACATGGGGAATATAAAAACTTAAAAACACGCATCCTGGATGATACTTTTGATGAAATTTTAAAAAAATTTTTGGAACTGATTATTTAGCTGCTTTAGGATTTTCCTCATTCCACTTCGTATGAGGCTAGCCTTTAGGAGGGGGCAAAAATATAACCGCAAAACTTATTTGCTTTTTCTTGTCATCCTGCTAATTCTTCTAATGCAGTCGGAAATTATCTGAAACATCTCCAAAATTCATAGGGTAACGATAATGAAAAAATTGACGATGGGTATGATAGCCGTAATAGTGACCTCTTTGACTTGTGTATCCGCTTTTGCTGCAAAAGAGATTACCAAGCAAGAAGCTAAGCAGTATCAAAAAGTTGGCGAGGTCAGCACGACCAATGAGTACTCCGCACCTTCTGATGCTCTGAAAGAAATTTCACAAAAAGCAGATGAGATGGGAGGCAAGTATTTCGTGATAACATCCGGTAATGAAGGTAAAAAAATTCGCGGTACTGCAACAGTTTACAAATAAAGTACGGGCACCCTGATGCAAGGGTGCCACTTTCCAGTCTCGTAAAATAATCACATCTTAAATTTGTTCTTGCGGCATGATTTCATCATATCAAAAAATAGAGATATGGATTTTTTTGTCATTTAACAATGTTCACATCGTTATTAACCTTAATATGTAGCGAATTGGTGGAGATTAATTTTATTATCTGGCGCAAGCAAATATAAACCATTAGGATTAATCTTATAGCATCACTTCAACTCTGGGCTAGCGGATAATTAAGTACTATGAATCAATCACTCTCTTGACTTTTTTTGAGTAAGGATATTGAAATGCTGGTCATTGATGCAGAAAACGCCAATAAAGAGGTGATACTGACACGGACAGGCTGCATCTGGTTTCTATGGCTGAACATTATTTATTCACTCTACCTTGTCGTGCGTTATTACGTCCGTGATCTGCCTGATCCCCCCCTTTCTTTCCAGTCGCTATTTTTTAGCCTGGTTATCCTGTTGTTTTCAGGTTGGAATCTCTTACTAACCAGTCAACTTATCCGACATCAGTTTTACCTCTCGCGTACTGTTCTATGTATATTTACCTTTGCCTACAGTGTGGTTTGGGGTCTGGTTCTGCACAATTTGTTCAATGTCTACGCCAGTCTTGAGTTCACGATGTTGATCTCTCTGGTGATACTTTTCCCTGCGGTGGTGGCCTTCCATCTCTCCAAAACATTAATCGCTACCTTTATCGTGCCGGTGGTGATCGCTGTCTATATTGACATTCTGCGCTCCCCTGATGTTCACACTCTCTTTCCACTGTTTTCCTATACGCTGGCGGTTGGCGTGGTGATCTCATGCCGTAACGTGATGATGGAGTGGTTCCGCAAAGCGGAAGCCAGTGAACAACAGAATGTCTACCTGATCAAAAAACTGACCAAACTGGCCGATCAGGACCCCTTAACCGGACTGGCTAACAAACGTTATCTGCGAGAATATTTTTACGCGCGCATTGCCAAAAAAGCTGACCATTCAGAGGTCTATTTGATCATGATTGATGTTGACCACTTCAAACGCTTCAATGACCATTATGGTCATATCAAAGGCGATGAGTGTCTGGTTAACGTTGCACGCTGCATTGCGCGTTCCGTGAGAAATGAGAGTGATTTGGCGGTGCGTTTTGGTGGGGAAGAGTTCGCGGTACTGTTATTCAGTGCCAGTCGCGAAGCGGTTATTTCGGTGGCAGGACGTATCCGGGAAAGCCTTGCGGCCAGTTCTATTCCGCATGAAGCGTCAGACACTGCACCTTGGGTGACGGTTAGCCAGGGCGCAGCCTGTTGGCAAGAGGGGATGGCACTGGAGAACCTGATTACGCTGGCCGATCAACAGCTTTACCAGTCGAAAAATCAGGGCCGGGACCGGATATCCATGGCTTAACCGAGTTAGCCTTAATATATGACGTACCATTTAAACGCTTTTTTGGGCGCCATCAATGGCGCCCCTACAAAGAATTTGCATGCATTTCTAGATTTCTTCAAAAGCCGACCGCACCGCCTCCACAATTCTTTCTGCCCGCTGGCTATCTTCAAGCTGCGGATAGGCTTTCTTTAGCTTGCCGGATATCTGCCAACCGTTCTCTTTCAGCGAGCGGATAATGCGGTTCGCGTCCTGGTCCGGCATCTCCAGCACTTCTTTCAGCTGCTCTTGCGACCGCTGGAATATCACTAACACCCGAGCCTCATCCGCCATTTCGACTTTAACGGTGTGCTCAATCACCTTAGCGGTATAGAGCACGTGTGCGGTTAAATCTGGATAGCGCCAGGCAAAGCGGGCGTCGACATAATCAGCGAAGTGGAAGTTACTTGGCGTGCCGTCGTCATAGGTCACGATCTCACCAAAACGGCAGGAGGTGGCGTAGCGTCGCATCAGCCGTTTAGAGAACACTTCCAGCGTGCGATCGTAGCCAACGCGGAAATCCAGAGAGCTGGTGATGGTGGCCGAAACCGGCAATATCACCCCTTCGGGTAGTGCGCCATCGCGGATTAAAGCGTCATTAATCAAGAAGCGATGAATACGGCCATTGCCATCGCGCATCGGGTGAATATAGACAAAGCCAAACGCAATCACCCCGGCACGTGCCAGCGGTTCTGCGCCGCGTGTAGCCTGCTCAAAGTTACGCAGCCCCTGCATGAAAGCAGGCAAGTCCTCAAACTGAGGTGCGACATAGTGCACAATATCCTCGCGCATGGTTGCCTGGCCAACAAACACCGGCGAGCGGCGTAACCCCAGTCCCAGCGCATCATGTCCGAGTATCCCTTTCTGCAAGATATGCAGGCTTTCATCACTCAACGGGTCATCGATCTGACCGCAGTGTTGCGCGATGACATGGGCAAAGCGCTGGATACGATCGGCCTGGTCCGCTTCCTTTTCAATCAGGAAACTGGCGCGTGACTCCTTAAACGTCAGCCAGCTGGCGGTGCGCATTAAAATGTCGGCGCCGAAGGTATTATCTAACTCGTTTAATGCCGAGGAGAGATTAAAAGCGAGGGCGTGCTGTATCTCCGATGTGCGGCGCACCAGCGGGCAAAAATCGGGGGATCCTGGCAGATTGTCATTGATGCGCCAGCGTTTGATTCTGTTGGTGGATGTTCGGGTCAGGTACGCTTTTGCTGAGATCGCATCGATATAGCCGCCATTCGTCACATCCGGCACATTGAGCGTGGTGCCGGTCAGCCACTCATAGAGAAATCCGGTGCGACGTGCATATTGCCCAAAGGGTTCACGCAGGCACCAGCTTTCAATCGGCTCAGGTCCAGTTGCAGCAAAAAGGCGGGCGAAGAACTCCAGATGGATCTCTTCATACTTAAGCCCAAAGGCAAAGTGGCCGGAAAAGCTATCATCAGGCTGATAGCTGGGCGGGTAACGCTTTTCAATGCGCCCATGGGTCTCATTATGGGCACGCACCGTGCCAATCGAGGATTCGACGCGCAGTGGCTGAACCAGCTCAATCTTATATAACTTGCAGAGTGCCTTAAATCCCACCAGCATCGATCATTTCCTCTAACAACCGCATTAAAACGATAATTAATGGCGAATGTAGCGCGAAAATGATAATTTCGCCAGGCTGGAATGGTAATTCCAGCCCGAAAAGGTTAACAAATTCGAAAATAATCGCGAGAACGTTAATTTGCTGTCAATGTGACGCTTTCATCGCAGGCAGGTTAAAGCGGCTCGCCAGCACTTGATTCACATCATCTGGCGTCAACTGCAGTTTCTCGACCCCCGCCCCGGTGATGGTTTTAAGGACATCGCCCAGTAAGATCATGCGCCCGTCAGGCCGATGCTGCACCACCAGCAGTTTCTGCACAAAAATAGCATCAGGATGGGTGGAGTTAAGGTAGTTGGCGGGCACGAAATCAATCCACTCCTGCGGTGACAGGTCGAAGCCGTACTGATTGGCCCATTCACCCTCCACTTTCGCCTGTAATAAGTATTCACCCTGTTCATCACGGCTGAGCCGGAAGGTATCGAAATCCTGCTGGATATCAATATCGAGCCTGTCCAGCGCCAAAGGCGCACGAATGCCATAGCTGCCGAAACCCAGATCGCACAGCCACTGGCGGCCATCGACTTCAGCGATCAACGCCATGTGGGTTTTGGGTCGACGTACCGGGTAAAACATCGGACGTGCGGCAATAAAACGGTAGGGTATGCCTAACGCCGCCAGCGCCATGGCAAACAGCCCGTTGACCTCATAGCAGTAGCCGCCCCGACCATGGCGCAATACCTTGTCGCAGATGTGTTCCGGCACCAGCGAGACGACTTTGCCCGCCTGCACATCCAGATTCTCAAAGGGGACGGCAAACAGTTGATGGCGCATCAGCGCATGTAACATAGCGGTATCGGCGACCGCATGGCCGGTATAGTTGATACGGCATAAATAGCGGGAAAGATCGAAGTTGTCGCTGTGCATCATGCCTCCTTATCTGATTGATGTTCGACACTCTAGATGAAGCACAGCATCGTCTGTATAGTCAGATTTATCGAAAATCAGACTGTACAGATCGCCATGTCCGTCCCTGCCTTATCGTCCCCACACTACCGTCGGATTGCTGAGATGCTGCGACTCACCCTGGCCTCGGGCGCTTTGCGGCCCGGTGACCGGATGATCTCCGCGCGTAAACTGGCTGAACGTGAACAGGTCAGCCTGCCAACAGCGTTGGAAGCGTTGCGTTGCCTGGAGAGTGACGGGCTGATTGTGGCACGCCCGCGCTCCGGGTATTTCGTCCAGCAGATCAGTACAGTACCGTCTTCGCATTCGTCTTCCGGCCCAGTTTCGGTGTCGATGTCGGCGCTGGCCCGTTCTCTGTTTAGTAGTGCAGAGACCCGTCTGATTCCGCTTGGGGCGGCGTTGCCCGATCCGGCATGGCTGCCAACCGCGACGCTGCAGCGCGCGTTGCAGGCGGCAGGCCGTCGTCTGGATGCACACGGGCAAAGCTATAGCCTGCCGCCAGGCAGGGCAGATTTGCGCAGTAAGATTGCCGCGCGGGCAGCGCAGTGGGGTGCGCAATTTGGTGCCGATGAGGTGATCATTACCGCTGGTGCGACGCAAGCCCTGCGTCTGGCGCTGCATGCGGTGTGCCAGCCTGGTGATATCGTGGCGATCGAGCAGCCCGCCTACTTCGGCACGTTGATGTTGCTGGAAGATTTGGGACTGCAGGCACTGCAAATCCCGACAGACCCGGTTGAAGGTATGCTGCTTGAACCGCTTGCTGAAGCTATTCATCACCATCAACCCGCCGCCGTTCTGGCCTCGCCGACGGTACAAAATCCCCTCGGGGCCAGCATGTCCGTGGCGCGTAAGCAGGAACTGGTTATCTTGCTGGAAAGCGCCGGTATCCCTTTGATTGAAGACGATGTCTACGGTGACCTGGCTGGAGAAGGGCAGCGCCCACCCGCCTGCAAAGCCTTTGACCGAAACGGCAACGTGATTTATTGCAGCTCACTCTCCAAAACCCTTGCGCCAGGCTGGCGAATCGGTTGGATTGTAGCGGGGCGTTACCACGATCAGGTGTTGCAAGCGCGTATGGCAGGAGACTGGGCTGGGTCACCACTACTGGAAGCTGCAGCCAGTGAAGTGCTGGCCAGTGGAGACTACGATCGGCATTTGCGGCGTTTAAAAACGCGGATAAATCAGGGAGTCCGAACCATCATCACGCAGGTAAGAGCAAGCTTTCCAGCGGGTACAAGGGTGCGTGCGCCAGCCGCTGGCTTCCTGTTATGGGTAGAACTTCCGCAGCATACAGATGCGCTGGAGGTACACCGTCGTGCGCTGGAGAAGGGAATAGGGATTAGCCCGGGGCCGTTGTTTGCTCCGGGGGCAGAACTGAGCCATTACTTGCGCCTGAACTGCGCCAACCCAGCCACACCTCAACTGCTCAGTGCCGTGGACCAGATCGGCGCCATATGCCATCAACTGTTACCGCAGGCTGATGTGGTATGGATGCCTGATAGATAGCCTTCAGTTTTCAGTCACCGGTTGCGGTTTTAACTGGCTGATATGCTGCCACACATCCCATTTTTCATAAGGATCAACATTCTCCCGACCGGCATAAAGAAAGCGCTGAGGATTGTTACTCATTCTTCCCTTTAGCACCGCATGAAAACGGAATTTGTCAAAGTTACCGGTTTCAGGATTGTGTATGTCGATATGGGTACTGTCGCGGGGCACTTTCCGGATGAAGGGCGCCAGTCCCTCCCTGAAAATGATGCAGTCGTCCATATATCCTCCTGTTTGGTGAGTGCCTTAACAGCATAACCACTGGCAGGAGAAAGGTTAGGAGGAATAATCTGATAAAGTATGGTCCTACAGCAGGCCGTTGTAACAAAAGATTGAATTTTATATGCGCTTTAAAACCCGCCCTTAAATAGTGCAATGTATGCCTTTAAAAATGATGATTAAAAGTCTCCTTAAAATGGCAACTCACTAAAAATTATCATTCGATGCACCAATGTTGTGATGCAACCTTCATTTTTAATCACAAATGCTCTATTTATGTGCGCAACATCAAAATAATTCCATAAGAAAATAATATAGAAATAAATCCATGAGGCTTTCCTGTCGTTTTTATCTCATTGCCACCATTAAATAACCAATATATTCATCAACATGGATATATATTATTCCTTAGAAACCTTATCCTACGAGCGCAAAAACCTCTCTCACCATCATATTTAACGTATTGCCAACCAAATTTTTAAAGTGATAAAACATTCTCACTTGATAAACACTTTTCATTTAAAAGGTGATTGGCATGGCACTCGAAACCGCTTACGTCCGTATTCCAGAGGCATGGAACCGTCCAGATAAAAAATGGCTTGCTGCATTCGCTGATTTCCCCGTTGCCAACATTGGTGATGCGATGGAAAGGCTCAACATGTGCGATGCCGGAATTGTTCCGGTTACCACCCACACCGCCTTTGTCGGGTTTGCGTTTCCGGTACTGGTGACGCCTGGCGACAACGCCGCAGTCATTCGCGCACTGGAATACATCCAGCCTGGCGATGTAATGATGATCAACGGCCAGGGCCATATTGACCGCGCCTTAGTGGGCGAACAGCTCACCCAACGCTTCCAGCATGCGGGTGCCGCGGCGCAGGTGATTGATGGCGCGGTGCGTGACCGCAAAGTGATTGAATCCACCGGCTTACCGACCTTCTGTCGCGGTGTGTCTCCAGCAGGACCATTCAAAAATGGCCCAGGCGTGATTGGCGAGCCGGTTGCAATAGGCGGAGTGGTGTGCGCCGCAGGAGACATCGTGGTGGGTGATGACGATGGCATCATCATCATTCCCTTCTGGCGCGCCGAGGCAGTACTGGTGGCGGTGCGTGAAGTGGCCCGGCGCGAAGTGGAAATGACGGCAGAAGTGACCGGTCAATATCAATAACGCCCGTGCATAGACATATTTACGGCCTTCCGGGGATTCATCACGCTTAACTCAGGGCAAAACAGATGACGAAATCACATGCTGCAACAATGGATTACGCACTGCCGAAGGATGGAAGCACCAAGAACAATGTTGTACGCCGCGCGTCAATCGCCGGTGGCGTCGGTTCGTTTGTCGAGTGGTATGACTACGGGATTTACGGCTTGCTGGTGAGCTCGCTGGTATTGGTGTTTGCCGCCAGTGACATGAACACCAGTGACGCCGGCTTAATGCTCACCTACGTCGGCTTCACGGTGAGCTTTGTGGTGCGTCCGTTTGGTGGCGTGATTTGTGGTTACCTCGGCGACAGAATCGGACGGCAAAAACTGCTGACGGTCCTGTTGCTGATGATATCACTGGCAACCGCCGCCATTGGCCTGCTGCCAAGCTACGAAAGCATCGGCTGGGCTGCACCGACGCTGCTGATCCTGCTGCGTATTGTGCAGGGCTTCTCTGCCGGCGGCGAAGTGTCCGGCGCCGGTTCTTTCGTGGCGGAGTATGCGGAAGACCATCGTCGTGCGGTAGTGATGTCACCGCTGGTGATGGGGTCGTTTATCGCGTTGTTGTTCGGCAGCCTGTTGATCAGCGGCTTGATCAACGTTTTTGGTGTCGATGCGTTGAACAGCTGGATGTGGCGTATTCCGTTCCTGCTGGCGATTCCAATGGCGCTGATCGGCGTCTACATCCGCACCCGCATCGAAGATACGCCGCATTTTCAGATGGTGAAGGCCAGCAAACGTGTGGTGAAGAATCCCATCCGTGAAGTGCTGTCATCCAAGCGTCATCTGAAGGCGATTGGCCTGGCGATCACCCTGCCAGCGGTCAACGGCCCGGGTTATTACATCCTGTTTGTCTATATGCCGACTTATCTCAACAAGGTGATGCATTTCCAGCAGGTCCAGAGCCTGATGGTCACGGCCTGCGGATTGTTAACCATCGTCGCGGCCATCCCATTAATGGCGTGGCTCTCCGATCGCCTCGGGCGTAAACCGCTGTTGATTGCCTCCGCCATTGCCATGGCCGTGCTGGCGTGGCCGTGCTTCTGGCTGCTGACGCTGGGTATGTTTCCGCTGGCCTGTATGGCATCGATTCTGCTGGCCCTGGCCTTTGCCGGACACGCTGGGGTGATTCAGGCTACGCTGGCTGAAATGTTCCCGACCAACGTGCGTTACAGCGCCTACAGCATCGGCTTCAACCTCTCCACGGTGATTTTCGGCGGTTCCGCACCGCTGCTGATGACCTGGCTTATCGGTATGACCGGCATCGCCAGCATCCCCAGCTACATGGTGATTTTCACCGCGGCGCTGACGCTGATCAGCGCGTTGTATCTGAAAGAGACCGCTGGCAAACCGCTGGCTGACGAATAACACGTACACACCCAGGATTTCGAGGTCACTATGAAAAACGCGTCACCCTGGCGGATAGGGTTTGATATTGGCGGCACCTTTACCGATTTGGTGCTGTTGAACGACGTCACCGGCGAAGCGATTCGTCATAAAACGCTGACCACGCCGGAAGACCCTTCCGAAGGCGCGTACACCGGGCTGACTCAACTGGTGGAGATAGCAGGGCTTAACGCCAGCGATATTCACACCATCACCCACGGCACCACGCTGGCCATCAATGCGCTGCTGGAGCGCCACGGCGCGAAGACGGCGCTGGTGGTGACGCGCGGCTTCCGCGATGTACTGGTGCTGGGGCGTGAGTATCGCTACGACATTTATGATTTGAACGGCGCACCGGCAAAACCGCTGCTGACCCGTTCGCAGGCTTATGAAATTAGCGAGCGTGTTACAGCGCGCGGAGAAGTGATCACCCCCCTCGACGAGCACGAAGTGGTGCAGCTGGCGGCAGAACTACGCGCGCAGCGCTATGAAGCGGTAGCGGTGCTCTGCATGCACGCTTATGCCTGGCCGGAGCATGAAAATCAGATCGAAGCGATTCTCAGCCGTGAGTTGCCGGGCGTCTCCATCTCCGTTTCACACAAGGTGTCGCGTGAGATCCGCGAATACGATCGCGGCGTGTTGACCGCGATGAATGCCTTTGTGCAGCCCAAAGCACGCCGCTATATGGCACGGCTGGAACACAAGCTACGCGAAGGCGGATTCACCTGTGACTGGCTGGTGATGGGCTCAAACGGCGGCTTGATGGCGCCGCAAGTGGCCGCTGATTACCCCACCCGCATCATCGAATCCGGCCCGGCAGGCGGGATTGTCGCGACTGCCGCGTTTGCACGTAAAAATGCCGAACATCAGGTGCTGGCGTTTGATATGGGTGGCACCACCGCCAAAGCCTGCGTGGTACGCAACGGCGAGCCCGCTATTACCACCGATTATGAAGTGGGTCGCGCTGACCGACTGCTGAAAGGCAGCGGCTTGCCGGTCAAGTTGCCGGTGGTGGACATGATTGAAATTGGCGCGGGCGGCGGCAGTATCGCGCGCGTGGATTCACTGGGTCTGCTGGAGATTGGTCCGGAGAGCGCCAGTGCCTGGCCGGGACCGGCGTGTTATGGGCGTGGCGGCACGTTGCCCACAGTCACCGATGCCAACCTGGTGTTGGGGCTGCTGGATCCGGATGCCTTCCTCGGTGGCCGTATGCGGCTCGATGTGGATGCAGCCCGCACAGCGATTAAACACATCGCTGAACCACTGGGGCTGAGTATTGAAGAGGCCGCCTGGGGCATTCATGAAGTGGCGAACAGCAAAATGTCCGAGGCGTTACGCACCCACGCCGTTGAGAAAAACGTCAGCCCCTCACAGATGACCATGCTGGCGTTCGGTGGCGCAGGTCCGAGCCACGCCTGGTCGCTGGCTAAACAGCTCAGTGTCAAACGGGTCTATTTCCCGAACGGTGCGGGGGTCTATTCCGCCTTCGGTCTGTTAACCGCACCACCAAGCGCGGACTTTGTGCGTGCCGACCGCTGTCGTTTGCAACCCGGCATCGATATCACCCGCATCAGTGCGATCTTCGCCGAAGGCTTTGATGAGGCGATGACCACGCTGGCGGCCGCGAATGCCGATCCTGCCAGCGCCCTACAGCAAAAACTCGCTGGGGTGCGCTACGTCGGTCAGGGGTCAGAACTCACCGTGACGCTGCCAGACAGCTTCCTGCACCACGGAGATGTGCAGGCGCTGATCGATACCTTCGAAGCCGCCCATCTGGCGCGCTTTGGCCGCACGCTGCCAGGGCAGGGCGTGGAAGTGGTGAACTGGCGTGGACGTGTGCAAACCACGCCTCCCAAACTCAACACCAGCGATCAGCTGCGTCACCCCGAACCTGACGCACGGGAAAAAAGCCTGCAGGTCTATCTCGGACGCGAACAGGGTTACCGCCCATGCCGCGTGATCCCGCGCAGCCTGCTGGTCACTGGCGAGGTGGTGCAGGGTCCGGCACTGCTGCAGGAGAAAGAGTGTGCGATCTATGTCGGCCCGGACGCCACTGCGCAACTGGATGAACAAGACAATATTCTGATGGAGCTGAACTGATGGCGATGACAACCCCTGACAATCTGCGATTTCTCGATGATCCCATCAGCCTGCGCATTACCTGGGATCGGCTGGTGAGTATCTCCGAAGAAGCGGCGGCCACACTGGTTAACATGGCGTTTTCCAGCATCATTCGTGAGGTAGGCGATTACTCCTGCCTGCTGATGGATGCCAGTGGCAGTTCGCTGGCGCAGCCGAAAGCCAGCGTGCCGGTGTTTATCGGCACCTTGCCCGCCACCGTGCGTCATCTGCTGGCAAAATTTCCGGTTGAAACCCTGAAACCCGGCGACAGCCTAATCACCAACGATCCCTGGCTCGGCACCGGCCATCTCAACGACGTGACGGTGGTGACGCCGGTATTCCGCGACGGCAAACTGGTGGCCTTCACCGGTGCGGCGGCACATATGTCGGATATTGGTGGCTCGCTGAATATGGGCTCATCGCGCGACATGTATGAAGAAGGGTTCCTGATCCCACCGAGCAAGCTGATGATAGAGGGTAAGGTGAACCAGCAGTTGCTGGACCTGTTCCTCGCCAACGTGCGCGCACCGGATCAGGTCGAGGGCGATCTGCACGCGATGCTGGCCGCAAACCAGATTGGCGCTAACGGTCTGCTTGGCCTGATGGATGACCTGAAGCTGGAATCCGTCACCCCGCTGGCCGAGAAAATCCATGCGCTGACCGAAGCGGCCATGCGCAAAGCGATTGAAGCGGTACCGGATGGGCGTTATGAAGCAGCCGTGGATATTGGTGACTACGAAGGCGATATCCACCTCAATGTGGCAGTGATCGTCGAGGGCAGCAATATCACTATCGACTACGCCGGATCGTCGGCTGAATCGATGTTTGGCAGCAACTGCCCGATGTCCTTCACCTATGCCTACAGCGTCTATCCGCTCAAGTGCCTGCTGGAACCCCATCTGCCCAATAACGAAGGCTGCTTTAAGTCCATCACCGTGACGGCACCCGAAGGGTCGATTGCTAACGCGCGTCCACCTTGTGCGGTTGAAATGCGCAACCGCGTTGGCCATATGGCGCACGCCGCCATCTTCACCGCGCTGTCAGGCATCTTGCCGGATCGTGTCATGGGCCACTCAGGCAGTGCACCGGTAACCTGTGATGTGTTCGCCGGGCAGTTCGATGACGGTCGCCGCTTTGTGGAGAGTCTGTGTGTCAACGGAGGCACCGGCGCGCGTCCGGCAGCGGACGGCATTGTCACCGGCTTCCCAGGCAATATGTCCTCAACGCCGATTGAGCTGATTGAATCCGCGACGCCGCTGCTGTTCCTGGAGAAAGCCATCGTGCCGGATTCCGGCGGCGCCGGGCGCTATCGAGGCGGCGTGGCACAGCGCATGGTCATCCGCAACACCAGCAAATTCCCACTCTCGCACAGCATGTTCTATTCACGGCAGAAACACCCGGCAGCGGGCGTGCTGGGCGGCGCGGCGGGCGCGCCCAACGTTATCGCGATTAACGGTAAGTCTCTCGCCAAACCGGTTGGCCGTCACGATGTTCTGCCAGGCGATGAAGTCACCATCCAGATGCCGGGCGGCGGCGGTAAGCTGCCGGTCGCTGAACGTGATCCACAGGCGATCCTCTGGGATTTACAGGAAGGTTACATCACCGAAGCGGGAGCGCTACGTGATTACGGCGTGGACATTGCCACACTGAACAGGAGCTAAATATGGGACAGTTAACGGACAAAGTAGTGATCATCACCGGGGCTGGCAGCGGTATTGGTAAAGCAGCGGCGGCAGGTTTTGTGCAAGGCGGTGCGCGCGTCGTGCTGGTCGGCCGCCGCAAAGCGGTGCTGGATCAGGTGGTGGCGGATCTGCGTGAGAAGGGCGGAGAAGCCTGGGCTTATGCCGCCGATATCGCCAGCAAACAAGAGGTTAACGCCCTGGTTGCCTGGACGCTGAGTGAACTGGGCGAAGTCGATATTCTGGTCAACAACGCGGGCAGCGCCAGCAAGACGCTGAATGCCCGCTGGCTCGAAGAAGAAGAGTGGAATCAAGTGCAGGACGTCAACATGAAGGCGGTGTTTCTGCTGACGCAGGCGCTACTGCCCTCGATGCTGGCGCGGAAAAACGGCACCATCATCACCGTTTCATCTCTGGCCGCGCTGCGTCCGAACCTGCTGGGCGGTGCAGCCTATGGTGCGGCAAAGGCTGCCGTGCGCAACTTTATGACCTATCTGCACAATACCTTCCGTAATGACGGCATCCGCTCCACCTGTATTCTGCCGGGCGAAGTGAACACACCGATAATGGATAACCGCGCCAATCCGCCGCTGCAAAGCATTCGTGACCATATGGTGCAGCCGGAAGATGTCGCCGACGCCATCCTGCTGTGTGCCAGTTTGCCGATGCGCACGGTGATTGAAGAACTGATTGTCGCGCCGACGTTCCTGCGTGACGTTTCCGGCGATCTGGAGATCAGCCGCTGGAAAAATGCGCCTGCCGCCTGTAAAGCCGAGCGTTTTAACCATAACTGATCCCACAGGAAGGTGAATGATGTCTGCCAAATTCTTTAAAGCGTCCGAAGCGGTGCTGCGTGTCGAACGCACCTCACTGCGCGTGCAGCAGCCCGCCTCCAGCAGTGACATGATCTCACTGGCGATGGGCGAACCCGATTTTGATACACCACCGCGTATCGTGCAGGCCGCCGTTGAAGCGCTGCAACAGGGCTATACCCACTACGCCCCTCTGCTGGGCGACAAAGCCCTGTGCCAGGCACTGGCCGATGATGTCTCTTCACGCAGCGGTATGCCGGTGAAACAGGGTGAGGTGCTGGTGACGCACGGGGGTACCGCGGGATTAGCGGCGGCGATCCTCTCCATCGTCAATCCGGGCGACCGGGTGGTGATCCCGGATCCGACCTATTCGCTGTATGCCGACCTGGTCAACATGGCGGGCGGTATCTGCATTCCCATGCCGTGCCGCAGCGATTTGCACTGGGATGTCGATCGACTGGATAAGGCGCTCGATGGCGCCAAACTGTTCGTGTTCTGTAACCCTGGCAATCCCACCGGCATCGTCCACAGCCGTGAAGAGATTGAAGCACTGGGTAAACTGGTCAACAAACACAACAATCTGGTGATTGCCGATGAAGCCTACAGCGACCTGGTGTTCACCGATCGCCCCTTCACCTCAGTGTTACAGGTGGCCGCTTTTGCAGGGCGCACGCTGTTCTGCCAGACCTTCTCCAAAAGCTATGCCATGACCGGCTGGCGCGTAGGCTATCTGGCCGGTCCGGCGGAGATGATTGCCGCCGCCGCACGCGTCCACAATAGCGTTAACGGTTCGGTAAACAGTGCGGTGCAACGTGCGGCGCTGGTGGCGCTCACGCAGTGTAAAAGTGACGTCAAACGTATGTATGATGTCTACCGTGAACGTCGCCAGTTAATGATGGAAGGGCTGTATGCCATCCCGGAGCTGTCGCTCAACGAACCGGAAGGCGCATTTTACTGCTTCCCGTCCTATTCACTGCCTATCCCGGCCATCGACATGGTCGCGTTGCTGCGTGAGCAGGGTATCGCGGTCCGTCCAGGCAGTGAATTCGGTGCCGCGGGCGAGCGTCATCTGCGTCTCTCTTACGCGGCCAGTCATGAGGCGATTATTGAAGGTGTACGTCGCCTCAAGCGTGCTCTGGCGGGTTTGAATTAAGACGCAGCACAGGGGGAAGAAAATCCATAATGGCGGAAAGAGCGATGCGCAGTGATACCGAAAGAAACCGTAAAAACCTGATTCAGGCGGGCGCCCGCCTGTTCGAGCATGCAGAGAACCCGATCAGCCTGGCGGAGATTGCCAACGAGGCTGGCGTGTCAGTGGCCACGGCCTATCGCCAGTTTACCTCGGTAGAAGAGGTGCTGAACGCCTATCGCCAGGAAGTGGGGCAGTTATTGCTCGATTTCAGTCTGAGCCAACGCTGTGTGGGCCTACAGAAGCTGGAGAACAT
This sequence comes from Pantoea sp. CFCC18177, assembly GCF_059412425.1. Taxonomy (NCBI): domain Bacteria; kingdom Pseudomonadati; phylum Pseudomonadota; class Gammaproteobacteria; order Enterobacterales; family Erwiniaceae; genus Pantoea; species Pantoea sp. CFCC18177. The sequence continues at coordinate 45,082 of NZ_JBNBPL010000008.1, read as the reverse complement.
CAGCCGACACTGGATAAAGCTGGTGCGTGAAAACGGTGCTGCCATGGTGCCGATGCGTAACCGTCGTGGCTACCTCGAACGTTTGTGGGAAGGCGCGGATTACCTGAAAGTTCAGGCAGATGCCCTGCGCCCTGCGTTGCGCGAAGCGATGGAGGAGATGGACCTGCCGGATATTGGTGACAAAGCGATTTTCCTGTGGAACATCCTGTTCGATCCACGTGAAATCTTTGACTTGCTGAACACCGTCGGCCTGACGGAAAAACAGGTCGGTACACAGTTGATGTCAGTGCTGGTGGGTGGACTGCGCGGTTTCGCCAACGCCAATGATTTCAGTGTGGAAGCCTATCGCACCCGATAAACCCCAGGCCGCCGGCGCGCGGCCTTTCCCTTGCCCCACATTCGGTTAAGATGACCCCGCAACCATCCTTTACCATCCCTCCTCTTCAACACTCAATATCATGAGTGTTATTGCGCGCTGATTCAGTGCTTTTCGAACAGGGAAGAGAGTGATGTTTCATCTGATTTTCAGCATACCGAGTTGGTATGTTATCGCCCGATTCGTTTTCCCGTTGGCCATGCCGCTAGTATTCAAGATCATCTTATCTCTGGTGGTTTTACTGGCTTCACAGTACTTGTTAATCAGCCGATTTACGCCCGGCGGCATTTTCTCACCTGAAATGCCGCGCGCGGTGACCATCCTGTTCAACTGGGCATTCGGCACGGTGTTGATCCTCGCCTTTACCCAAATCGTGATGGATGTGGCGGCCGTGATTTCCCTGCTGTTACGTCATCCGTGGGAGATGAGTTCCGGAGTACGCTGTGCAGCAGCGCTGTTTGCCATGATCGTGGCAGGCATTGGCGTACAGCAGGCGATACGCGTGCCGCCGGTGAAAGAGGTGACCATCGCCATCAAGGACCTCCCTCGCGAATTTGAAGGCTACCAGTTGCTGCAGCTGACTGACCTGCACATCACCAAACTCTTCAATGCCAGCTGGACTGCAGCCATGGTGAAAAAGGCGATGGCGCTGGACGCTGACCTTATCCTGGTAACCGGCGATGTGATTGATGGCACGCTGGAAAATCGCCGCAATGACGTGTCACCGCTCAGCGGTTTACATGCCCCAGACGGCGTGTTTGCCATCACCGGCAACCATGAATATTTCTTCGAGCAGCAACGCTGGACGGAACACCTCGCGACACTCGGGTTGCGCCCACTGCTCAACAGCCACACGGTGATTCAACGCGGCGCAGCAAAATTAGTGATTGCAGGATTGCCCGATATATCCGCGTCACGCAGGCAGGCAATGGCGCCTGACCTTGAGCAAGCACTGGAGGGTATTCCCGACAACGCCCCGGTGGTGCTGATGGATCATCAACCCCGCAATGCACGGCAGAACGCAACGCAGAAGGTTGATTTACAGTTCTCTGGCCATACGCACGGCGGACTTATCGTGGGGTTTGATCGGTTGTTTGCTAAACCCAATGCGGGCTTTGTCTCGGGGCTTTACGACGTCGATGGCATGCAGCTTTATGTGAATAACGGTACGGCACTCTGGCCTGGCATGGCGATCAGGCTGGGACGCCCTGCGGAACTGACGCGGATTACACTGCGGCGCAAGGAGTGATGCTTGCAAAGCACTGCACCGATTCTGATCAGCCGTTGTCCGGCAGGAAAGGCGTGAATGGCCCTCGATGACCGGGAGCGCTATCTGTAGGTTGAGATCAGGTCAGAGGCGGGTATTTGTCTATCAGCGTCTCGATGGAGTTAGTAGGGTAAAAGTAGACCAGACGGCTATCTTCTGTGGCGAGTCTGGTAAATCCCATCGCCTCATAAAATCTAGCGGCTGCTTCATCTTTAGCTTCTGCCATCATGGCATAGACGCCCACCGAACGTGCCGCTTCATAGGTGCGACGCGCAGCGTCAGCAACCAGAATTGACCCAAAGCCTTTGCCTGCGAGTCGTTTGTCAACGGCAAGGCGGCCTAGAAGAATGCAGGGGGCATCCCGGTAAGGAACTTGTTTCCGTCTGCCGTTACTCATGCCCGCTTTGGTATAGCTGCCTCCAGAAAGCGTGTAATAACCCATAATTTCGGGTGACCCATCACCCTGCTCATCAGTCTGAATCACATAGCCACGCAGAATGTGATTCTTCTGCTGCTTTGCCAGATCCTTTTTTACAAAGTCATCCAGAATGGGGCGACCACAATCAAAGCTATCGGTCTTATAAGGAACAGCCAGATCATAAGGCTGAACGCCTTTTTTTAACTTTCCCATTTCCAGGTTGAGTCCTCATTCATGCGTTCTACTGCTCGGCTGAATCGCTCGTTAGGTGCTGGCGGATTGTCGAGTGCCTGTCTCATCGCATTCCAGGCGTCATCTGTGAGAGTGATACGGCTGTGTTCACTAATAACCGCTTGCGCACGTTCATAAGCTGAATCAGCGATAAACTGTGATGCACTAACACGTGTTAGCTGCGCTGCTGTTTCAATATCAGCTTTGATATCTGAACTAACTCTAAACTCCAGGCGCTCTTTCTTAGTTACGGCTGCCATTTGCTATATTTACTCCGGATATAGGGCAGAGTCGACGCTGGCTCTGCTCATGGTGACTGAGTAAACGCGTCTCGTTAAAGGCTGTTAGAATGCCAGTTCACTGGCTTCTGGCAGGATTGTGTTACTCATAACTAAACATTTCAGGTTACTTCCCATACGCCATAAAATTTGTACGGGTGATTACCGTACATGAATGGTATGACTGATCCCTCTCGTGATCAAGATTTCTTTCATAAAATCCAGATTACCAAGTGGTGGCCCATCATAAGTAACGATTGATCATAGCAGTACAGTCCTCTCAAAAAATTAACATAACAATTTGATTTAAAACAGTTTAACCAAGTAAAATTAATCCGTGTTCTAGCCCCACAAAACGCAATAAAAACGTTTTTATGTGAATCTGGCGATAAGTTAGTCAGCGGAGTAGCGTGCAAGTGAATTGTCAGTCTGCGGCTTCGATGACGTGTTCGGCGTGCACTACATGGCGTTGAGGAGTCAGCCACCGCAGCGCAGTTGATGGCTGAACATGCGGCGATCATGTCTGAACGTGTCAGCGCCTTCCGCTTAGACGAAATGGCCAGCGCCGAGCCGCAAGCGAGATTAAACCGGTTATCGACGCAGTTGGTTTAATATTTGATGGTGTGCGGGTCTTAAAGCGCCCTGAAATATTTGAGCGCGTTGTTGGAGTAGGTAAAAATCTTGAGGATGCATGAGATGTTCGTGCAATCACATACTCAGTAAAGCGTAGCCCTGATTTTGTAGCGTCGTCATCGTGGTTAATGCGGAAGGCGTATGGATCACTGAGTTCGCGATCCACTGAGGCTGATAATGGTGCCAGGCAAGCGCCTGATCGCACACAGTGACTTTGACGCCCTGCTGCTCTAAGGCTGAAATCAGAGCAAGATTGGGGTTATCTGCACCGAAAAGTTGACGAAAACGATCATTTTTCAGCATCGCTGATGTCGCTTCACCATTCACCGCAACGACAAAGTTTAACGCCTGAACTGGCACACCGGCTGCCACATAGGTATTCACCACTTGCGCCACATTTTCCAGCGCCGGATTAACCTGACTCAGTTTTTCTGCACCTCGACTGACTTTAAAAACCACTTTATTACTCAGCGCGCTGCTGGGCTGGAATGCGCTGCTGGCGTCAAAATGTACTTTACCGTAACCAGAGATAGCGGGGGTGATCCAATGGATGCCGGGATCGGGAAGCGAGGAACGGGCTAAAGGTGTAGAGGGCGTTTTACTTTGAATGAGTAAGGCACCACATACACCACCTGCGATGGCAACAACGGCGCTAATCATCATTGAGCGCATCTCAACTCCTTCGCGATATCGTGAATAATGACCTGCCAAGTATGGCATGAAATTTTTATTCAGGTCGGACGCTTTGTTATCAACGATATTTATTCAGACCAGTCTTCCTTTTCCATCAGCCCAACCATTGCGCCTTTATGCGCTTCGACCCGACGTATGTAGCGCATCACCGTCTGAGTTTGCGTCCAGGTACCTTCCTGCATGATCTGCGCAATCGAAATCCCTTTTCTGGCCATATCCTGTGCGGCACCTACGCGCGCGCTGTGACCGCTCCAGCTGGAGTACCGGCCTTTATTAGTTTTCAGGGATGACTTTTCACCTGCCTGCCGGGTGGCCCGACGCCAGATATCTTCGAGGCAAGGCGCACTCATCGGCACAGTAGCAGTATTGGTGACTTTATTAGAGCGATGGATGGGGCAGAACAGGATGGCATCGGGTTCACTGGCCAGACCCGCTGCGTGTATCCATTCCATCAAGCGTTCAGACGAACGAGCACTGAGTGCCTTAACCATCCCCCCCGACTGCAGAATGGTTTTCGTCCAGCCAACATCGAGGATGATGCGTCCATCAGCTGCACGGGAGATGTCGCGCACCCGCAGACGCGATAATTCACTCATGCGCAGAAGCGTGCCGTATGCCACGTGCATAAAGGCAAGATCACGCAGCTGCTGGAGTCGGGAAGAGTGCTGCCAGGCGGCATCAAGACGATTCAGATCGGGCCGACAAAAAGGGACCGCCTGGCCGGTGCGTTCACCCAAGACGACCGCTGTACGATTTATCTTCTTTCTGGAGCGCACAACATCAGGTGACACCGTCGGAGGGACCAGTCCTGCGTTACGGTGTAACATCGCAATCAGCGCGGCGTGCACCGAAATGGTTGAGGTTGCCCGACCAATGGCCTGCAGGTGGAAAAGATAATCCTGCAAATCCTCCGGTGTCATGGGCAGGAACGAACGCCGGTTTTCCTGTGACCAGCGCCAACAGATCCGCATTACGCTCAACAGCTGCCGCCAAGTGTTTGGCGAGAATGCGTCACGATGGCGAACGAAGGCCTCCAGTTTTCTGGTGAGTTCATCATCAGGGGTTCCACCAGCGGTTAAACCGGTAAAAACAGAGAGATCGTTCATATTTGCTCAGTTTTCGCCCATTAATTGAATGGCAACGCTACGTGAATTCTGTGGGAACAGCAGGGTAGATTCCCTGCAAATTTTACGTAGCGCTGCCGTATTTTTAACCGCCAGTATGGGCAGTTGTTTAGCGGGTCGTCATCAGGAATGCCACCGCTGTGTATAAATGGTCGTTAAGGTCAGGATCCAGCCCGGATCCGCATGATACAAGGGTTTTGAGGGCTTGTCTGCCCTTATATAATGATAATTATATAAGGTTAGGGGTTTGGGTAAGAGTTTGATCTGGAGGGGTGGGTGGGGAGCCGTCAGCATTCGTATAAACACAATTATATGAAGTTATCGTTATGAGACATGATCTTTTAGTAGCAGGGAGATGATGAGCAAGAAGCAAACTGATAGGGGCTTAATCATTTAAGGTTAGACTTATAGTCATCAAACTAACCGCTGCAGGTCGTGTTCGCTATGATGACTTGCCAGGTATAATTAATTTAAAAAAGGCACCACGATGTGCTATTTGTTTAAGACTACACATAAGTGACAACAAGAATACAAATTGATATTTAACAATAGGTTAGATCGATTTATGTGCATTCTTATAATTATGGATGGGGAGATTGACGGGACGGAATATACCTGTTAAAAAGTATACTAGTAATAGTTCAGTCACCTAATCAAGATTTATTATATTTAAAATCAACGATTAGAGTTTTATTATAAGCTTTCAGCTTTATTTAGAGGGACCTATGTTTGACCAATCCTTTAACAGCAGAACATTATCTAAATGCTTATTACCCATTGATTTCAGTAAATGGAAAACACTACAAAGTGAAGATCATCGAAGAGATATCATACTTTTATCTCAAAAACGTGCTGATGACGGATTTCTAGGATTAGATTTAACATGCTCTATAGTTAAAGGTAAATCAGTATATAGTATAGATAGTCTTGCAGATATATTGGTAATGAGGAAAATACAAAAGAACATACATAGATTTAATAAAGTCAAGTCAAGTAGTCGGGTTCAACTCATAGATGGCCTGAGAATATTATTATCTGAAAATATAAAGTATAGAATTTATAGATTAGATATTAAGTCTTTTTATGAATCCTTCAGTAATGACTTCATAAATTTAAAGATAGATGAATTAAATAAAATAAGTCATACCACAAGCGTCTTACTGAAACAACTTGTTTTTTTACATCACTTTAGTGGTGGGAAAGGTTTGCCTCGTGGACTACCAATAAGCTCTCTATTATCCGAATTATTCATGAGCGATTTTGATAAAAAAACAAAAAATAATAATAATATTTTTTTCTATGGCAGATATGTTGATGACATAATTATATTAACTGATGGCAGTGAAGACAAAAAAGAGTTTACTAGAAAACTTGCAAGTTACCTCCCTTCAGGCATGAGTTTCAACTATGGAAAAAAATATTTAGTGAGCAATACAATTAATAAATTTAATAAACCAGAAGTTGGTGAGTCCAATATTTTATTCGAGTTTGAATATTTAGGGTATGATTTCAAGATAAATAATGAAATTTTTGAATGTAAAATCAGAGGAACAACTAGGAAAGTATCTCTTGATATATCAAAATCAAAAGTTAAGAAGATAAAAACAAGAATTGTGCGTTCTATCATGTCTTTTAATAATGACAATAATTTCGACCTTCTTTGTGATAGATTGAGATTCCTTACAACAAACTTTAGCATTGTCGATAAAAATAAAGAATTAAAGCGTCTATCAGGGCTTCATTATAATTATCATTTGATAGATCCTAATCACTCTTGTAGTCTTTTAGAGTTGAACTCGTTTTTAAAAAAATCAATCCTTTCCTCTGAAGGGAAAATTTTCTCAGTCTTCAACTTTAAAACTACGCAAAGGCAAAAGCATAGATTACTACAGTTTTGCTTTATTCGCGGACATATGAAATGTACATTTTTCCATTACTCATTCCCTAATATGGCAAAAATACAAGGATGCTGGAAATATGTTTAATCAAAAGAAAATAAAAATAAATAAAAATGATTATAACAGAGCATTGGTAACTGAAACTACGCCATTTGAAACCCCTATAATATTTTCAAATGATGGTTTTTACACAAATGCAAATAATAAAGATAAATTTTCAACTTTGTGGAACTCTATTTTTTCTAAATTAATCGAAGGGAGTAAGAAACCTAAATTTACTATACCTTATAATTACAAGATCAAAAAAAATGATGGAGGGTTCAGAAAGCTATCCCTGCCTCACCCATTAGCGCAATTTGAAATGAAAGAATTTTATAGAATATACGGAAGAATAATTAATTATTACTGTTCTAAAAGCAAGTTTTCAATCAGAGCACCAGTAAGAATCGCGAGCACTTATTATCATCGCAATCCTTTTGAAGATAGAAGTAGTTATAAGAAAAGTAAAGTTGCAACTATTAAAGAGGAAAATCTATCAAAGCATTCATCCTCATATTTCGGGTATAATGGTTATGATAGAATTTACAAATTCTACTCGTCTTCTGAGTTTATTTTGTTAGAGTCAAACTTTCCTAACTTACATACTCTCGATGTTACGCGATGCTTTGATAGCATATACACGCATACTATAGCTTGGGCCACAAAAAACAAAGATTTCACCAAGAAAATGCTTGGGAAAGGATACTCTTCATTTGGGGAAGCATTTGACAAGCTAATGCAAAGAGCAAACTATAATGAAACTAACGGGCTAATTATTGGGCCAGAAATAAGTAGAGTATTCGCAGAAATAATATTCCAACGAATAGACTCAAATGTTGAAAACAAGCTATCACTATTAGAAGAGCCACTAATTGAATCTAAGGACTATAAAGTTAGAAGATATGTGGATGATATTTTTATCTTTGCTAAGTCAGAATCTATTGCTAAGAATATTCATGACATTTATGCTGATGAGCTCAGTCATTATAATATGCATATTAATATCGCTAAGGTTAACTTAAGTTCCAGGCCATTTTTAACTGGGAAATCAAAAGTTATCTTATCAGTAAGCAATATTTTGAACGACTTTATTGATAAGTTTTTAGAGCCTGATGATCTCAACAAATTAGTTCCAAAAAAAATTTTCAAACCATACAATTTGATCAATGCTTTCATTGAGCGAGTTAAGATATCATGCCACGACAACAGTGTTTCATATGATGAATCATCTTCATACATAATATCTTCCATTTTCGAAAGAATAAAAAGATTGACAAAAAACAAAGATTCTTATGAAGAAAAAGACATGTACCACACATTTGTTGTTCTCTTCTCTGTAAGTTTTTTCTTTTATAAAGTTTCACCCTCAATGCCCTCATCTTATAAACTATCATCGATGATAACAGTCATTAGTGAAACATCGAAAAATCTAACGCCAAATTATACAAAATCATTCAGGGAAAACATTTTCACAGAAGTGATCGAGTATTTGAGTTTTTCATCTGGTAACAACGATATGATAGGCGCCATAGACTTAGAAAACTTAAACATCCTGTGTTCAATTTGCGATCTTGATGATGGGAATTTTGTTCCTGAAAATTTAATTGAGACAATGTTTAATAAACATAAGTCATATTATTCAATAATAGTATTTTTTTACTTAACTAAGGATAGCATAAGGTACAAGATTACGCGGGCTAGTGTAATTCAGCATCTTGAACATGAGTTTTCAGATTTTTCAGATATATTATCATCTTCAGAGAAAGCACATCTCTTCTTAGATTTAATGTCTTGCCCTTTTATCGATACTGACTTAAAGATATCATGGTTGAAGAAAATCACTTCATTTTTACAAATTGGCGCTCCAAACAAATTGGAAATTAATGTTTTCCTAAATGAATGCTCTGAAAACCCTTGGTTTGTCAAGTGGGGAAACATTGATCTGCTAAATATGCTTGAGAAAAAACAGTTGAAAAAAACATATTAGATTGTTAGTTTATTTTTTGAAACAATCAATACTCCCTCGACGCCGTCAGGCGAGATACTCATTAAGCAAATCATTGATTTCTTTCTGAGAGCAGAAATGCACACACTAAGGGATGAGATTGTTTCTTCTTACTGTGTAAATTTAACATAATTAGCATGATCTGCCGTAGCTCCAAAAATAAAACCACGGCATGCCAATCATAAACTAAATCAATCCCCCCCTCCCAACACCCTCAACGCGTGGCTAAAAAAGTCCCGCCGCCCAAAATTCCCTGATTTCAGCGCCAGCGCTAACGGCTTACTGGCCGTGTGAAAGAGGGCAGGAACCCCAGGATCAATCTCTTCCCCAACTTGCAGCGAATGCAGGTTCAGCGCGCTAACCACCGCGCCGGAAGTCTCTCCGCCACCCACCACCAGCCGCTGAATGCCTTGTTCATGAACCAGTTTTCTGGCCGCTTCGCCAAACAACGCGTCCAGCTGTTGGGAAATATTCTCCTGGCCGTATTGCTGCTGTGCCTGCTTCACACTCTCAGGATCGCCCGAAGAGTAGACGAGCGGGAGTGACTCTTGATGCCCGCAAATAAACGCCACCACCTCATCGGCATTCACGCGGCCGTTCATCACATCCTGAATATCCAGCGCCAGCACGGGATACTGCTTTTGGTGTTCCTCAATCTGGCCACGGGTGGCGCCCGAACAACTCCCAACTAAAATCGCTGTTGGCCCTTGCACAACAGGGTAATCCTGCATGCCCCCTTTAGCCTTGCCCGCTTGGATAAAATTATGCGGCAAAGCCATAGCAATGCCCGATCCGCCACTGATAAGCGGTGCTTGCGCGGCCGATATGCCGATAATGGTCAGATCATGATCGCTTATGGCATCCACCACCACCAGCTGTGCCGCTTCGGATGCATCGGCATGCAAAGCACTACGCAGGCTTTCACTCCCTTTAACCACCTGCTGCCAGCTGATATGGCGCACCGGCGTCTCAGCCTGACGTGAAAGCAGACGTCGGACATCGGCATCTTTCATCGGTGTCACTGGGTGATGCTCCATCCCGGACTCATTGAGAGGGCGGTCGTTAACAAAAAGGTTACCCTGGTATAGCGTGCGCCCCATTGCCGGAAAGGCCGGGCAGACTATCACCCGCTTCGCCTTCAGTCGCTTCGTTAAGGCATCCAGAACCGGTCCGATATTGCCTTTATCGGTTGAATCGAAGGTTGAGCAGTATTTAAAAACGATTTGCTGGCATCCCTGATCCAGCAACCATTCGCAGGCAGCAAGGGACTGTTCAACCGCTACCGCAGCGGGTAATGAACGTGATTTCAACGCAATCACACCTGCTTCAACTTCAGGTCGCGCGGGCTGCACAGGTACGCCGAGATACTGGGTGGTACTCAGCCCACCTTCTCCGGGTAACCCTTTGGACAGGGTAACGGCGATATCGCTGGCACCGGTAAAATCGTCGGCGATCACTCCTATCAGCATGATGGGCCCTCCAGCGCAGCGCGCAGTTTGTTAACCGCCGCGTGAGGAGCAGTCAGAACGGATACATTCACACGCTCTCGCACAGCCGCAGCGGCACGAGAAGTGGAAAAGTGCGCCAGCATAATGGCATCACAATGGGAAAGTTTGGGTGCGGCCACTGCCACTAACCGGTTGTGGCTGGAAACATCCCCTTTGCGCAGCAAATCAATGGCGTCCGGGACCAGCACCGTTTCCAACGTAGCCTGGGATCCCGTCAGTTCAGCATAACGTTCAAACTCCTCGCACATGGTAACCAAAGAAGGGCCAAAGGTTGCCAGCATGCCGATGCGTTTACCCTGCTGCAACGCGGCTTCAAACATCGCTTCGTTAGGTTTCAACACCGGGATGGGCAGAGTGGCGGCAAGTTGATCAATCGCCGGACCAAATGCGGAACAGGTCACCAGGATGCCCTGCGCATCCATGGAATAGCCGTATTGTCCCAGTGCGACAAAACGGTCGCTTAAAAGTGGGGAGAGTTGCTCCTCTTTGGCACGGTCAATCGTTAAACCATCATCCAGCAGGTTCACTGTCTCGGCTTCGGGCCACAGATCGTTGAACGCTTCATGTATCGGGGTCATCGCCACTGGGGTGGCATGCAGTAAAACTATGCGTGGGCTCATCACTGTCTCCGTTATCAGCCGTAAGAGTTCTGTTTTACAGCACACCATATCGAATAGAAAAATAAAATGTAAGGGCTTACATTTATCCTTATTGAGTGATGTTGATCACATAAATAATTTGAGTATCTGGCAGGATAATAACAGACCACATTCACCTGAATGTTATTTTTGAAATCGCTTACTTTTTTATGACTGAGAACGCAAAATGACTACTCGTGGAGAGACCACCGCTATTAACATCGCCAGTGTGCCTGAAGCTCAGACACGTCCAGTCAGTACCGTTCCTCGTCATTTCAGGGACTTACTGGCACTGGAAGACTTCGAACGTCATGCCCGCAAGCGTTTACCCAATATGATTTATCAGTACGTTAAGGGAGGCGTTGAGACCGGAAGGGGGCTTGCAGCGGCTTATGAAGCCTACCAACAGTATGTCTTTGTGCCGCGCATGTTCCGTGATGTGTCGGGCCGGGATCAACGAGTCAATCTGCTGGGACAAGACTGGGCTCATCCCTTTGGCGTGGCACCGCTTGGCGGCGCCTCCTTCGTCAGCTATCGCGCTGACCTGATGCTGGCCAAAGCAGCCCGCGCGATGAATGTGCCCATGATCCTGAGTGCCTCATCCCTCATCCCATTGGAAGAGGTGATTGCGGCAAACCCTGATGCCTGGTTCCAGGCCTATCTGGCGGGCGATCAGCCGCGCATCGATCGTTTAGTCGAACGCGTCGAGCGAGCAGGGTACAAAACCCTGGTCGTGACGGGAGATACGCCGATGCTGGGCAACCGGGAGCACAACACCCGCAGTGGTTTCAGCATGCCCATCAAAATTACCCCCAAAGTGATGTGGCAGAGCGCGATGAGTCCACGCTGGCTGCTGGGTACTGTCGCGCAGACTTTCCTGCGCCATGGCGCTCCCCACTTTGAAAACACCGATGCTGAACGTGGCCCACCCATGATGTCCAGCAAGGTGCGTAACACCAATGCGCGCGATCAGCTGAGCTGGAAGCACGTTGAAGCCATTCGCAAAAAGTGGAAAGGAAATCTGGTGATTAAGGGGCTGATGTCTCCCGAAGATGCGTTCATAGCGCGTGATCTCGGCGCAGATGCGGTGATCCTGTCAAATCACGGTGGCCGACAACTCGATTATACCGTTCCGCCACTGCATACATTGCCGGAAATCGCAGCCGCAAAAGGGGAGATGAAAGTCATTATCGACAGCGGTATCCGTCGCGGTACCGACGTGATGAAGGCCATGGCGCTGGGTGCAGACTTCGTGTTCCTCGGCCGACCGTTCCTCTACGGTTCTGTGATTGGTGCCCAGGCAGGAATTGAGCATGCGATGCACATTCTGCGTGATGAAATCGACCGCGATCTGGCGCTTATCGGCGTAACGCGTCCGGGTCAACTTGATGCCACGCTGCTGCGCCGTGCGCCCTATTTTGCCAAAGAGGATTGAGCATGGAGTTAACCCTTTACAGCGCGCTGGCATTGAGTGCGCCCTTTAATACGCTGGTCAGACACTGGCAGGATGCTCATCCTGAGACGCAACTGACGTTTCGCTGGCATCCCAGTACGATCATTGAAAAAGAGCTGAACGCAGGCGAGCAGGCTGATGTGGTTATCGCCACGGTCGAAACACTCGACAGGCTGATTGAATCGGGTTTGGCTGCTAAAGATGATCGGATAGAGGTGGTAGATTCACCCATCGGTATCGCTGTTCTGGCGGGAACACCGCACCCTGACATCAGTACGCGAGAAAGGTTAATTGATACCCTGCTGGCAGCACGTTCGGTTTCATGGTCGGAAGCCGGGGCCAGCGGCGTGTGGTTCAGCCATGTGCTGAAACAACTCAATATCGATGCTGAATTGCGTGCCCGTGGTACCGTCATTCCTGCCGGCTTTACCGCAGAGCAACTGGTCAATGGCCATGCAGATTTGGCGGTACAGCAGCTCAGTGAATTGCTGATGGTATCCGGTGTTGAGATTGTCGGCGCGTTGCCACCTGAAACGCAGCAGCCGGTGTCTATCTCAGCGTCCGTGCTGAACAAGACGACACACAGCGAGCCCGCGCGCGAATTTCTGGCATGGCTGAAAACACCGCAAGTCACCGATATCTTCAGCCAGTTTGGCTTAGTGCGCCGTGACTAACGATCCTGACGGGGCACTGACCCCGTACTGCCCCTTACGATAAGTTCCGTCTTAATCACAGTATGCGTCTGCGCTGTCTGGTTGTTCAGTGTGTTCAACAGATAATGCGCAGCGTGCTCACCAATTGACGCCAAATCGACACGCATGGTGGTCAGCGGGTGCTCAAGATGTTCCGCATACTCATAGTCGTTAAAGCCCACTATCGAAATGTCGTTAGGAATGCGCAGGTAGCGTTCGCTTGCTGCGCGCATCGCGCCAAACGCCAGCAGGTCATTACCGCAGATAATGGCGGTGGGTGGCTGTGGCCCGTCGAGCAGACGAAATACGGCTTTACGCGCATCGTTCATGGAAAAAGCATTATCAATCAGATGCGTATCAGCCAGTTCAAGCCCATGCTGCTGCAACGCGCGACGGGTGCCTTTCAGTCGCTCTGAGACACGATCGTTGGAGGGGGGCGTACCCACAATCACGGCAAAGCGTTGGTGTCCCAGCCCCAGCAGGTGGTTAGCCAGCGTTTCTGCCGCTCCTTCACTGTCATAACCCACACTCGGCTTGTCGCGGTCTTGTGAAAAGGTCTGCACGCAGGCGATGTCCTGCTGCGTGATGCGCTCCCATAGCCTGGGATGGTGGGTATTCCCCACCAGCATTAACCCATCTATCCCGTACTCAATCAGCTTGTTGACTTCCTTCAGTTCGGTGTCTGGGTCGAAATTGGAGTTGGCCAGTAGCAGCGTGTACCCCGCTTCGTGGATCAGTTGCTGAAAGGCGGCCAGCGGTCGGGAAAAGGTTTCAGTAGCGAGCGTAGGGACCACCGCGCCTATGGTCATGCTGCGGCGCGATGCAAGGGTTCGCGCCGCACGGTTGATAACGTACCCCAACTCCTCGCAGGCCTTCTCCACCGCTTCCCGGCGTGCCGCTTTTACCGTGGAGCTACCATTCAGTACCCGCGATACCGTCGCTGTGGATACTCCTGAGAGACGCGCGACATCTTCCAGTGATACGCGACCGGTTCCATTTTGCTTCTCACTCATCAAGTCACTCCTGCTGAAAAAAGTGAGCTTGTCCACAGTTTTGGCAGACAACTCACGATCAATTTTGAAAGCGCTTACTTTTGGCTTGACTGTATTTTGTAATCGCTTACTTTTGAAAACATGTTATCAGCTTGAGGACGCCTGCTCACGATTTATTAACCAAATCATGACCTGCATCCCCAAATTTTAACCGCAACGCTGGCTGCTGCAGGCCGCAACGCCGCAGAACCTCTGTTACCCATAAATAAATCATAAAGGAATTCACCATGCGCAGATATCCACGAATTCGCTGGCTGATGATCGTGTTCTGCTTCTTCGCCATTGCTATCAACTACATTGACCGCATCAATCTCGCAATTGCTGCACCTCACATCAAGGCCGATCTGGGATTAGATGACACCAGTATGGGGCTCATTCTTGGCGCCTTTTTCTGGACCTATGCCTTGATGCAGATCCCGGCGGGAAGATTGATTGACCGTCTGGGTGCACGTGCGGGCCTCGCACTGGCAGTGGGTTGGTGGTCACTCTTCACGGTATTCACCTCATTCGGTAAAGGCTTCACCTCTCTGTTTGCTGCGCGCCTAGCGCTCGGCATCGGTGAAGCAGGCGGCAACCCGGGCTGCGTGAAAGTGGTTTACAGCTGGTTCCCGAAAAAACAGCGTGCGACCGCCAGCGGCATCTTCGATGCAGGCCCGCGCGCCGGAAGCGCACTGGCATTGCCGCTGGTTGCCTGGCTGATCAGCACGTGGGACTGGGAAACCTCCTTTGTCGTCACCGGTGCATTAGGACTGGTCTGGGTAGCGATCTGGCTGGTGTTCTATCGCGATCCGGAAGAGAAGAAAGGACTGGATGAGACGGAGCGTCAGAATCTGCTCGAGGATCGCGCTGCGCCGGTCACGCAGGAAAACGCTAAAGTCGAACTCTGGTCACTGTTCCGCCACCGTAACGTGTGGGGAATGATGATCGGCTTTTTCTGCATGAACTTTGCGACCTACTTCTTCGTCACCTGGTTCCCGACCTATCTCACCGTCGCCCACGGTTTCTCGCTGAAAGAACTGGGTACGCTGGGCGCGATCCCAGCGCTGATGGGAATTCCCGGTAGCCTGTTAGGGGGCGTCATCTCAGATGCTCTGTACCGTAAAGGTTTCAGCCTCACGGCTGCACGTAAAACCTGCCTGGTGGCCGGCATGCTGCTCTCGTCCGTCATCGCCTTTGCGGCCTTCACCGACAGCATCGCCGTGATCCTGACGCTGTTCTCCATCACTTATGCCGGTCTGGCATTCACAGCAGCCAACATCTGGACGCTGCCAGCTGATGTCGCGCCTGCCAGTAACTATGTGGCCACGCTGGGCGGCATCCAGAACTTCGCTGGCAATCTCGCCGGGATTGTCACGGCATCATTTACCGGACTGATGCTGAGCCTCAGCCACGGATCTTTTGTGGTGCCTTTACTGGTCGCTGGTGCCATCTGTGTGCTCGGCGCGCTGACGTTTATGTTCGTGCTGGGCAAGCTGGAGCCGCTGCCCGTCAGCGTGCGCCGTGAATCGAATGTTATTGCCACTGCTAACGATTGAGGAGAGGGAAAATGCAAAACGAACAGGCTTTACGGGAAGAGATCTGCCAGGTGGGAGCCGACCTGTTTACCCGGGGCTACACCACCGGAACCGCGGGCAACATCAGTGCGCGACTGGAAGATGGCTGGCTGATCACTCCCACCGATGCGTGTCTGGGCCACCTTGAACCGGCGCGTATCGCCAAGGTGAATCGAGACGGCGAGTGGGTATCGGGTGATAAACCCTCCAAAACGCTGCTGCTGCATCGACAGATTTATGACCGTAATCCGGATGCGCAAGGCGTGGTCCATACGCACTCAACGCATCTGGTCCAGTTGACGCTGGCAGGTGTCTGGCAGCAAGACAGCATCTTGCCGCCACTAACGCCCTATCAGGTCATGAAAGTCGGGCGCATCCCACTGATTGAATATCGTCGTCCGGGTCATGCAGACGTCGCGGAACAGGTCGCCGGACTGGCCAATGAGGTTCGCGGTGTGATGCTTGAACGCCTGGGGCCGGTGATCTGGGGCGCGTCCGTCTCGGCGGCCAGTTTCTCGCTGGAGGAACTGGAAGAAACGGCGCGCTTATGGCTGAACTGCGCCATCAAACCGGCCGCGCTGCCAGAAGCGGCAGTGCATGAACTTTGTGAGCACTTCAAGACGCACTGGTAAGCGTTACTCTGTACCCTACAAAAAAGAGAAAAGAACATGAAAAAAACAGTTATCGCGGCGGGGATGATGGTGTTCGCAGCCGCAGCCATGGCAAAGGATACGGCTTTTGTTTACGTCTCAAACGGCGACAGCGGGACGGTGACAGCCTACACGCTGGATAAAGCAAAGCACCAGCTGAAGCCTATCGGTGAATATCCCACTGGGCTGAAAAGTATGCCTATGGTGGTGTCGAAAGATAAAAAGACGCTGTACATATCGGTGCGGAGTCAGCCTTACCATGTTGCCGGCTGGCATATTCAGCCGGACGGATCGCTGACCCATTTTGCCGATACCTCGCTGCCCGAAGCGATGGCGTACATTGCCTTGGATAAGACAGGGCGTTTTCTCCTTTCCTCCTCTTATGGCGGTGACCTCTTCAGCATTAATCGCCTTGCTGCAGACGGTAAGGTCGAAAGCGCTCCCGTTCAGGTGGTGCATACCGGCAAGCGCGCCCATTCGATTCAGACCGACCCCAGCAACCAGTACCTGTTTGTGCCGTTACTCGGCGCCGATCAGCTCTTGCAGTATCGTTTCGACAGCGCCACCGGGAAAGTCACGCCCAATACTCCTCCATTTATCAATATCCAGCACGAGGCGGCAACCGGGCCGCGCCACTTTGCATTTGCCCCGGCAGTGGATGCAAAAGGGGAGCAGAACATGTATCTGCTGACGGAGATGGCAGGGAATATCTCGCGCCTGACGCTGAACCAGGATGGCACCATGACTGAACGCGACGTAACGCCTTCACTGGATCCGGCCATTGCCCGAAATATGCAGCGTGGTGAAGCAAGACCGCTGACCGGAGATGATGATTTACCCAAGTCTGAGAAGCCACGGTTGTGGCAGGCCGATATTCACATCACTCCGAACGGTCGCTTCCTGTATTCAACGGAAAGAACCAGCAGTTCTTTGACGGCATTTAACGTATCACCGACGGACGGAAAATTGACGTTGATTAACAGTATTAAAACCGAGACTCAGCCACGCGGTTTTGCCATTGATAACTCCGGTCATTATTTGATCGAGTCAGGACAGAAGTCTTCGCAAATATCACTTTACGCCATTGATCAACAGAGCGGAAAACTCAACTTAATTGAACGAGTACCCACCGGTAAGGGAGCAAACTGGATCACCATTGTGGAATAACATCTTGTTATTACCTGTGCATTATTTAATGCCGTTTTTTTCAGAGTCTGATTACGTAAAAAAGGAGTCGTCATGTCCAGCATTCAAAAGATGCTCAATAAAACTTTATTATGCTCTGTATTACTGGGAGCAGCCTTTCAATCACAGGCTGCTGAAAAAGTAGTCGCCACCGATCTTGAACCTCTTCACCATGTCATTCTTGAAAATAAATATGTCACCGTCATGCGCGTATTAATTCAGCCGGGACAGTCGACACTCTTTCATGAGCAGCATCTGGACTACGTGAACACGCATATAGAGGGAAGCCCGGTTAAAATTGAATATCCTGATAAGCCTGTCAACAATACCGAGATGAAAACCGGTAACGTGAAGTTTGGCGACCATCAGGGCAAGTCAGACACCGATAAAGTGACCAATACCGGCAGTACGGTGAATCATCAGGTCGCTTTTGAAATTAACATTCCGGGTCCGCAACATTTTGGCGGTGCCACACGCCCGGCAAGTGAAGCTTTCCAGCAGGTGCTGGATAAGAAAACCGTCAAAGGCTGGAAAGTCACCCTGAAACCGGGCCAGAGCACGGGAGAGTATACCCAGCACGGTCCCGGCGTACGCGTCTTCTTCACCGAAGGACGTGTACTCATCGCCGATCGTGCCCATACCAACCGGGTGAAAGAACTCTGGGTACATCCAGGTGATGTGTTTTTAACCGAGCCTGGAAAAACCGAGATTACGGCGGCCAGTGCGGACAATATTGTTTTTAATGATTACGAACTGTTATAGCACTGTTTGTATTTTGTAAAATTAATGGTTTTGATAATCTGCACATCTGCGGTCATCCCGCAGATGTGCATTTATTATTCTAACAACATTAAATAATCATTTACCGGAAGCAATTATAATGAAGGCAAGAAAGGTGAGACTACGTTGTCTGCCTTTCGCGTTGAGCGCAATGATGTCTGTGACATTTTCTGCCCATGCAGAAAATGCGAATGACTCTGCAGCGCTGATAGCGAAAGGTAAGTATCTGGCCATTGCTGCTGACTGTGGTGCATGTCATACCGCGCCACAACATGGCTCAGAGATGTCCGGAGGTTATATTATCGCCTCCCCCTTAGGGAATATTGTTGCAAGCAATATTACGCCGTCAAAAACAGCGGGAATAGGGAATTATACCGAAGAAGATTTTGCCAGAGCCGTCCGGCAAGGTATTAATAAAGAGGGCCAGCATCTGTATCCGGCGATGCCCTATACCTCTTACGCTAAAATTACTGATGCGGATATTCATGCTCTGTATGCCTATTTTATGTATGGCGTCACAGCAGATGATAACGTGCCACCTAAAACAGATTTGCCTTTCCCGTTTAATATCCGTTCAAGCATGTTTTTCTGGAATATGCTCTTCGCCAATGAAACGGTTTTTGATCCTGCAAAGGACAAGTCAGCGCAGGTCAATCGCGGGGACTATCTCGTCAACGCTCTGGCGCACTGTGATACCTGCCATACGCCACGTAATGCACTGATGGGACAAAACAATGACCAGGCACTGGGCGGCGGAAGCCTCGGCAGCTGGTACGCCCCGAATATCACCCCTGACAAACAGGCGGGAATCGGCAACTGGAGTGGTGCCGATATTGCTCAGTACCTCAAAACGGGGCACGTCGCAGGCAAAGCTCAGGCTGCGGGTCCCATGGCAGAAGCGGTTGAGCACAGCCTTCAGCACCTGAGCGATGAAGATATTGCCGCCATTGTCGCCTATTTGCGTCAGGTTCCAGCCATCAGCGCTCCTGGCAGCGCATCACGCGAAAGCCTCGGACGTCCAGCAACCAGCGAAGCAGCCCTGCGCGCCATTAACAATCCGGATGCTGGCTGGAAAGTGTATGCCAGTACCTGTGCGAACTGCCATCAACCTGATGGTTCGGGCAACCAAATTTACCCTTCGCTGTACCACAACACCGCGACCGGTGCAGCTCAGGCGGATAACTTAATCGCCGCCATCGTTTACGGTGTGCACCGTACCGTGGCCGGTAAAGACGTCGACATGCCGGGATTCGGCCCTGACGCCTTGTTTACCGATCGTCTGACCGATCAGCAGATTGCCGATGTCAGCAACTACGTGCTGAAGAACTTCGGCAATGCACAACTCAACGTGACGCCCGCGCAGGTGAAAACTATCCGCGAGGGAGGAGAACAGCCCCTGATTGCCCGACTGGCCCAGCCAGCCGTGTGGGGCGGCGGTGCAGTGGTGGTGATCGTTCTGTTACTGATCATCGTGGCATTCTCCCGCAGGGGTAAAAAGCATGACCAATAAATCTTCCCCGCAGCTGTCGCGGCGGCAGCTTCTGCAGGGCATGGGCATTCTGTCCCTCGCGACAATGTGCAATTCCCTGTTCCCGGCACGCGCGTTGGCTGCGGCACAGATGTCAGACACGGGTTTTCTTGACGTCTCACAATTTCTTGTCAGCCGTTCGGTGGGTCCGGTTCTGGGACAGCGCTATTTTGAAGCATTAACCCGCCATGACCCGCAGTTCCAACACAAACTCGACAGCCTCAACGCCCTGTTGCAACAGCGTCACTTTGCTCACGTGGATGATTTTCTCGCCGCGTTGGGTACAGACAACGGTGACTGGCAGACAGCAAAAACGATTATTTCTGCCTGGTATACTGGTGTTGTCGGCACAGGAAGTGATTTAGAGCTTATCGCCTATGCCGAGGCGCTGATGTACCTGCCAACCAGAGACATTCTGGTGGTACCAACGTACGGTGGCGGTCCTTTCTACTGGGCAGTAACCGATGGCAAAGTGGCGACAACAGGAGAAGGCGCATGAGTGCACAAAAAGTAGATGCCGATGTCATTATCATCGGTTCGGGTGTGATGGGTGGGCTGATCGCCACGCAGATGGCAAAAGCCGGCAAATCGGTGATTATCCTTGAGGCGGGTCCCCGTGTTTCGCGTCAGGAGATTGTCGAACGCTTCCGCAATTCGCCGTTTAAGATGTCGCTGACCAACATCAAATTACAGGGTGTCGGTTCTCCTTATCCCAACCCGCCGCACATCCCCTCGACGTACGGTGATTATCTGCAGCAGGTCGGCCCGGTAAAATACCCCACTAAATACCTGCGCGTGGTCGGTGGCACCACATGGCATTTTGGTTCAGCGCTGTGGCGCATGATCCCCAATGACTTTAAGTTGAACAGCCTTTATGGGCGCGGGCGCGACTGGCCCTTTGGCTACGATGAGCTGGAACCCTGGTACGGCAAAGCCGAACACGAACTGGGCGTTTCCGGCGTTGATGGGCAGGACGAGAGCGGACAGGGCGGCAAAGCCTGGCCACCACGTTCGACACCGTTCCCGATGCCAGGTTTACCCACCAGCTATCTGTTCGACCGTCTGAGCGAGATGCTGGGGAAAGGCGGATATAACCCGATACTGGAGCCAAATGGCCGTGCCACTAAGCCTTGGGGAAAACGCCCGATGTGTGCCGGGAACAACAACTGTAATCCGGTATGCCCGATTGCGGCTAAATATGATGGCTCAATGCACATTGATGAGGCTGAAAGGTTGGGTGCAACCTTGCTGGATAATGCCGTGGTTTACCGTATTGAAGCGGGCGACGACGGGAAAATTACCGGTATCTGGTATAAAAAACCGGATGGTTCCGAGCATCACCTCACGGCAAACTACTTTGTGCTGGCGGCTTACGGCATTGAGTCACCGAAGCTGTTGCTGATGTCGACGTCAGAGAAATATCCGCAGGGTATCGCCAATTCGTCTGATCAGGTCGGACGCAATCTGATGGGCCATACCGGTATCAGCATGAATGTGATGATGTCCGAGGACGTCTGGCCAGGGCAGGGACCGACAGAGCTACTGGTTTACCTGAATAACCGAGATGGTGCATTCCGCAAAGACTTCCCCAGTTACAAGATCAAAGTGCGTAATACCGTCCCCACTGCCGACTATGCTGCATCATTAATTGAGAAAGGGGTACTGGGTTCAAAACTTGATGCGGAGATCCGTCGCCAGTCAGCACGTTCGCTGAACTTTGCTATCGATTTCGAGACGCTGCCACTCCCGGAGAACCGGGTGACACCCAGCAAAACGAAAAAGGATGCGATTGGTATCCCGTTGCCGGAAATCTACTACAGCGTGACAGACTACTGGCACGCCGGAAAAGAAGAGGGCATTAAGGATTTCCATAAGTTCGCAGAGCTGCTGAATGCCGACATCCTGTCGATTGATACAAAATTCCAGGATCGTCAGCATATTATGGGCACCACCATCATGGGCGATGACCCTAAAAACTCGGTAGTGAACCGTGATTGCCAGACCCACGACCATCCGAACCTGTGGATCGCGGGTACCAGCGTCATGCCTTCAGCCTCCTGTATGAATCCAACATTAACAGGGGCGGCACTCAGTTTACGCCTGGCGGATCATATGCTGCATAGCATGGCGTAACCCTTAGCTAGATACGGATTTTGCTCATCCGTACAGCCGTGGATAAATATGGCAGCCTGCATTAAATCGGGCTGCCGTTGCTTTTAGATATGCAAGACGAGCTCACGCAACAATGGAACCGCATTCTGGTGAGAAGTGAACCCCAGCTTACCTGCAATACTCACCTGCGCCCTGATAAGATACACCGTGTGATAGGGACACTGGCTCGAAAAAAGTGCCGGACTCTGATATATCTGACCAGTGCTTAAAGTGTTAAGGGTCAAGGGCTATGCAAGTCAATGAAGAAAAGCTGTTACGTTCGGGGTTCAGTCAGTCGGACATTCGCAAGGTAAAGAACAACCTTGAAAGCTATGGCGGCACTTTAGATCATGCCATTCGGGACCTGTCGCGACGCTTTATTATTGCGCTGAGTGTGGTTTCTTGCTGCATTGCGATATTCGCCTACCTGCTATGTTTTACTTCCAGCGAAACTGTCTTTTCAGGAGGAGTAGCGCTACTATGCGGCATTGCAGTGGCTACTTTTATACAGCCACCATTATTATCCTATAAATCATGGCGTTATATGCGGGTTAATAAAGGTTAATCGCGTTGCTGGTCAGTTGTGAGCAAATCAAATACTACCTTAGCCTTCACGCCGTTCCCCAGAATTTTCATTGTTAGCTGAGGTTTACTCATGGTGTCCACATTGCGGTAAAAATCTCGCGGCATCCAGCGGAAAAGACACCATGCACCTGATTCTTATTGCCAGTCCGAACATGCTCTATACTCGCGACCAATATGTTTGCATTAAAAAATTCGAGCTAAGCGTTCACATTAAAAGTAAACAGTTTACCAATACTTGGTTAATCTCAGAGACATCCTAAACATTAATCTTTAAAATTTAGGCCTATTTCCATCAACCAAATTTTTGCCGCGTTAATCAATGCGCATATTTTATGAAACTATTGAAAGCTGTATAAGTACAATTAATTCCAGCGCCACAACTATCAAGGCGCTGGAAGCACATTAGAATCAATCAAACCGCTCCGGCCGGAAACTCGCGAGCATCGGGTGCTTCACCCCAGTCAGCATTTCCTCTGCTATCAACTCCCCCAGTATCAGCCCCAGGGTGGCCCCCGAATGGGTAAACGCAACAAAACACCCTGGAACTTTCACCAATTCCCCGACCACCGGTTCGCCATCTCCGGGAATGGGCTTCAAACCTATCTTCCAGCTGTTCGCTGTGAGGGGTGAACCATCGCCAATCAGCTTTCCCGCTTCTGCCATTAACTGGCCAATGACCGCTTCATCAATGCTGTACCGTCCATCGGCATGCGCAACGATATCCTCTTCATACCAGTCATGATCAACCGCTAAGGTATTGCCAGGATTGGGTCGCACGGCTGCGCGCGGGGTATTTAACACCACTTTGAGCCCGCGGCCACTCGGTTGACTGGTGACTAACATCGAAACCGGCGACCCATTGGGGATGTTCACACCCAGCGGGGCAACCACATCGGGTGTCCAGGGGCCGCACGCCACCAGCAGATTCTCGGCAGTAAACTCCCCGCGCTTTTCGCAGCGAATACCAATCGCTCTACCAGAATCGGTCATCACACTGCCTTTACCCGCATCCTCAACGATTTCTCCCCCCAGCGCTTTAAACGCCTCAACAAGATGATCGATAAGGTGAGGGAGGCTCACCCAGCCCTCTCCCGGATTGGCAATCGCAATCTTTGAGCGACTGGCTTTATTCACCTGCGAATCCACGCTACCCACTGTGGTCTGGTCAATCAGGCGTGAATCATAGCCATGCGACTTCTCATACTGATGGCGCGCCTGGGTTCCCGCCTCATCATCAGCCGCCCAGAAAACAGCGCCATCGAAACGCAACCAGTCGAGATTAGAATAGCGAGCAAACAGGGTGCGGTAGCGATCGATACCCGCCATACGTAAGTTGTGGTAGGGCAGTGAACGCTCGCCAGCAGAATTCAGCCAGGAGAGTGAACGTCCTGAAGCGCCCGACGCCAGTTCTGATTCGGTAACCAGTGTGACTTTCGCCCCAGCTTTGGCCAGATGCCAGGCAGTGGATACCCCAAGGATACCGCCGCCCAGCACGATAACGGTGTTCGCTACAGATTTCTCAGACATCATTTATTCCTTCTCTTAAAAATGAACAGCCGTCAGGCATTCACATACGCGGGTTCGTGGAGGGCAAGATCCAAGATGCGTTGGCGTGTCATCAAAGCACCTCCGAAAGAAAGCGCTGTAAACGGGCAGACTGTGGTCGATCAAAGATCGCTTCAGGCGTGCCGGATTCGACGATTTCCCCCTCATCCATAAACACCACCTGGTCGGCCACGCGACGGGCGAAGCCCATTTCATGTGTCACCACCACCATGGTCATCCCGCGCTGGCAGAGTTCTGCCATTAGCGTCAGCACTCCCTTAACCAATTCGGGATCCAGCGCGGAGGTCGCTTCATCAAACAGCATCACTTCCGGTTCCATCGCCAGTGCGCGTGCAATCGCCACTCGCTGTTGCTGACCACCAGAAAGATCGCGCGGACGGTGGTCAGCGCGCTGCGCTAATCCCACTTCAGCCAGCCGTCGACGGGCGATGTCCCACGCTTCAGCCTTTGGCCGCCCTTTGACTTTCCAGGGTGCCAGCGCCACGTTTTCCAGCGCGCTGTGATCGGGGAAGAGATTGAAGTGCTGAAACACCATGCCAATTCTCAGGCGTAATGCATCGGGCTTGTCCTTGAGTACCGATTGCCCCGCCAGCAACACATCGCCATTTTTAGGTTCGTGCAAACGGTTGATGCCGCGTAACAGCGTCGACTTTCCCGAGCCGGAAGGGCCAATGATGCAGGTTGTGGTACCAGGCGCGACGGTCAGAGACACATTGCGCAGGACTTCAATTGGCCCGTAAGCCAGTGTCAGATTGCGCAACTCAAGGCTCGCGCCATGGAATGCAGTGGAAGTCGCCATATTAATGTCCTCGCTCGCGGGTCAGTGAGCCAGTCGGCGCGACGGTGCGCTTTTGCCCCACCTCATCAACCTCCTTCAGGCCGCTTTGTGGCGCGCTCGCCCGACGGCGTCCGGTTCGATAGCGCACATCGATATAGTTCACCGCATGGGTAAGGGGCACGGTGATGATGAGATAGAACAGGCCGGCCAGCATCAGCGGAGAGAGATTGCCACTCAGTACTGCGGCATCCTGACCCACGCGGAACAACTCGCGTTGATTCGTCATTAGCCCCAACAAATACACCAGCGAGGAGTCTTTGATGATGGCAATAAACTGATTCACGATGGCGGGTAACACGCGTCGTATGCCCTGCGGAATGATCACCAGCCTCATCGCGCGGCTGTAGCTCATCCCCAGTGCCCGGCAGGCTTCCATTTGGCCTTGCTCAACGCTCTGAATACCCGCGCGAAAAATTTCGCCCATATAGGCACTGGCGATGAGGCTTAAGGCAAAAATGCCGAGCGGGTAGGGTGTAGGACCAAACAGTTGGTAGCTGAATCGCGCCAGACCCTGACCAATCAGTAAAATGGTAAGGATGGAGGGCAAGCCGCGAAACAAATCGGTATATAACCGCGCCGGGAGTCGCAGCCAGCGCGAAGGGGAGATGCCCATCAACGCCAAAATCAGGCCGAACAGCGTCCCCAGTATCGTCGCAGCGACTGAGATGATAATGGTGTTAACCAGTCCAGTTGCCAGCAATTGCGGCAGAACGTCCATCATTGAGGGAATATCAAAGAACGTCCGGGAAAGAATGGTAATCAGGTCCATAGCCGATTCTCTGTTACGGGTGACGGACCGTTGCCGTCACCGGATGCAGTCTCTCGCTCAGATGTCGCGCGAGGTTATTGGCCGTTCGGCAGATACTGTTTCGGCATCGGCGAACCCGGGAACCACTTCTCATAAAGCTGTTTCCAGGTGCCGTCCTGCATCGCATCTTTAATAGCTTTGTCGAGAGCGGCTTTAAAAGCAGGCTTGTCTTTCGCGATCGCCACACCGGCGGGGGCATCGAAAGAGGGGATATCAGCCGCTGTGACCAGTTTGAAACGGGTGACATAATCTTTGGCGGCTTCGTAATCGAGGAACATGGCATCCAGGGTGCCATTGTTTAGCGCGGAAACGGCACTGTTGTTATCAGGAAAACGCACCAGGTCGGTCTGTTTGAAATGCTGCAACGCGTAGCTTTCCTGCAACGTGCCCTGGATCACCCCTAACCGCTTATGTGCCAGCGTTTCAACATTCTTCACCCCCGAGTCACTGCGGGTCAGCACGGTCAGATAGCCAGCCAGATAGCCGGTCGAAAAATCGACGGTTTTTTCCCGTGCTGGGGTGATCCCAATCGCGGCCACACCGGCATCATATTGTCCGTTCGCTACCGCGGGCAGAATGGCGGAGAAATCCTGGCCGACAAAATCCACCTTATCGATGCCGATCCTATGCGCCACGTTTTTAAAGAACTCGATATCAAACCCAGTAAAATTTCCGTTCTTGTCGGTGAAGGTGTAGGGCTTAGCGTCTCCCAAACTGGCCACGCGCAGATGTCCGGGTTCCAGTAAACCGTAAGGATTGCTGCCATTT
This sequence comes from Pantoea sp. CFCC18177, assembly GCF_059412425.1. Classification (NCBI taxonomy): domain Bacteria; kingdom Pseudomonadati; phylum Pseudomonadota; class Gammaproteobacteria; order Enterobacterales; family Erwiniaceae; genus Pantoea; species Pantoea sp. CFCC18177. Next base: position 18,365 of record NZ_JBNBPL010000008.1, on the reverse strand, counting down.
GCTGCCAGAGCACTGAAGCTGGCTGAAAACAACACGGCGCAGCCGAGTAGTGCGGCAGTGAGGTGGGTAAAATATTTTTGCGATGTCATAAGGCTCTTCCGTCTGTGCAGGTGAAACTTCAGAGTCCGCTAAGCCGGTATATTATGATTGAGACCGGTCTCAGCGAGGGTCAAAATGAAACCGGCGCATGTTGTGAGACCGGTCTCAAGTGGATATACTGATATTAAGCACACGCCTAAAGAAGCGTCAATTCTGTCGTCATCAACTTGTGATTCGAAATAATTATGACCAATGAAAATCACCGTTCCCGTGGCCCTACCGTGGCTGATGTCGCGCGCGCAGCCAGCGTGTCAAAAGCGCAGGCTGCAAGAGCACTAGGCGGGTATGGCTCCGTCAGTGAAGAGGTGCAAACCCGGGTTAACCAGGCGGCAGAGGCCTTAGGGTATCGGCCTAATGAGCTGGCCCGCAGCATGAATACCGGGCGCTCTAATACCATTGGCGTGATTGTCGGGGATATTGAAAACCCACACTTTGGGCTCGCATTACGCGGCATGGCAGATGTTGCCAGACAGGCAGGCTTTCACTTACTTCTCAGCAACAGTGATGAGACACTGGAAGAGGAGCAGGAAGCAGTGCGCGTTATGCTGGATAAGCGTGTCGATGGCATCATCGTGGCACCTTGCAGTTCGATGTCACGCGATAATGAACACCTTAAACAGGTGCTGGCCGAAGGCCGCTCACTGATTATGTTTGACCGGGCAGTCGAAGGCATGGACGTTGAGGCGATACAGGCAAACTTTTTAGCCACAGCGAAAGAGGCAACCACGTTATTACTCAATGCTGGCCATCAACGCATTGCTTATCTCTCCAGTATGCGGGTGCCTGAACCCTACTCAACGGCAACAACTTTAGGGCCAACTCCCGTGGCACAGCGTGTAAAGGGGATGATAGATGCTTACCAGGACGCAGGGCTTAAACTGGATCCCAGCCTTATCCGCCTCAATGCCTTTAACGACGCGATCATCGAACAACTATTGACGGAGTTGTTATCTCTCCCAGAACCACCCACTGCACTGATTGCCTCAGATAATCTCATTGCCATGGGCATCCTACGAGGGCTGGCAAAACGCGGATTAGGGGTGCCCGAAGCGATGTCGTTTGTGATGTATGATGATTTTCCCTGGACGGAATTGATGACACCGCCTTTAACCGTGGTTGCTCAGCCGGTGTATGAAATGGGACGTGAAGCCGCGCGCAGGTTGATCTGCCATATACGCCAGCAGTCAGTTGGGGAACTACCGAGGTTTGATAGCTGGATGGTGGTCAGGGGATCGGTTGGAAGACACGAATTTTAGCGCCATGCAAACATCATTAACGTTGTTGACGTCAATCAGCCAGCGAACAGCTGATGCTGTCCGCACGGCTAATATGGCAGGGAATTTAACCGTTAGAACGAGATGGCGGCGTACCATGCGTATGGAAGGTTTCAATAGTCTTCAGCCCCCACGCCTGGCCTTTTTTCCTTTCAGCCTCAGTCCAGACGACCGTTTGCCAGTCAGGAGCCAGAATTAGTCTCGCACCCGAGTTAGCCAGCTCAACGCGATTCCCCGCAGGCTCCCAGACATAAAGGAAGAACGTGCCCTGTATCGCGTGCTTGTGTGGACCGGTCTCAATATGGATACCATTCTCCAAAAAGATGTCGGCTGCACGCAGAATATCTTCGCGCGTATCCGTGGCATAGGTGACGTGATGCAGACGTCCGTTGCCGCCACCGTGCTCTTCCGTACAGGCCAGATCGTAGGTTTTATTATTGATAGTGAACCAGCACCCGCCAATGCGGCCGTTATCCAGCTGAATCATCTCTGTGACGCGTGAGCCCAGACAGGTCTCCATAAAGTTTTTGAACTCGCTGACATCGGCGGCTAACAGATTGAGATGATCAAGACGGCGTGGGCAGGCACCGCGTGCATGATAACGCTGTGACAAATTTTTCAGCGATGGGCGTTCCTCGGCGTCCGCCTGGTAGCGCACCGTATCGTAGTAAATCTCGAAAACATGCCCAAAGGGATCGGCAAAGCGAAAAGCACGACCGTGCCCCTGCTCATTATCGACCCAGCCCAGCACCTCATACTTGCTCGCCTCAATGGCCGCGACACGTCGCATTAAAGCGGCTTCTGAACTGGCGCGATAGGCAATATGGCCGACTCCGGTGGTGTGGTGCCGAGTCAACTTCAGACTGTGAAACTCGTAATCATCCCAGGCACGCAACCAGGCATGATCCGCATCCTGAGCCGAAATGGTCAGGCCATAGACGTTAACAAAGAAGTCGAGACTCTCTTCAAATTTGTCACTATAAATCTCAACGTGAGCCAGATGGGCAATATCAAAGCAGGGTTCCGGCAGTTGAATCGTCATAATGAAATTCCTGTTAAACAATATGTAAGGTAATTAGCTTTTTTTTAGAGCGTAACATCACCGGTTATTTAGGGTTTGTGAAAGCACTGGAAGATCATCCAGGTCCGCCCCTTTGACTTTCAATGAAAGTGATACGTTACGGTGTAACACAATGCTTACTGCGGCGAACAGCGCGGGCAAAGCAAGGATGAAGAAGATGGCGGACTGTGCTGGAAACGCCCCGATCAGTAAGCCCCCCACGGAAGAACTTAAAATGGCACCGGTACGACCGATACCGTGCATCCAACTGACCCCCGTTGCGCGAATTTCCGTGGGGTAATAGGCGGGCGAATAGACCTGCAACCCGTTCTGCGCTCCATTAATGCACATGCCGATGATGAAGATGAAAATGCCAAGGCTCACGCCAGAGAAGTTAAACACCCCCTGAGCGATTAAACAGAGGCTGCCCAACAGGTACACCACGCCAATAACATATTTTGCGTTGAGTTTGTCCATTAACGCGCCAACGATGATGCCGCCCAGTGGACCACCTAGCTGGAACAGACCGGCAATCACGGCGGCTTGTTCCAGTGAAATACCACCTGAACGCATTATGGTCGGCAGCCAGCCATTCAACAGATAGATGACGAACAACCCCATAAAGTAAGTCATCCACAGAATGATAGTGCCGCGAGCAAAGCCGTGACGGAACAGCTGTGAAATGGTGCTGTTGCGACTCATCCGAGGGGAATTGAGGATAAAGGCCGAATCCGGGGTGAAATGTCCGCCCATCCGGTTCAGCAAAGCCGCAATCTGAGCACGGGGTGCTTTACGCACCAATAGATTGAAGGCGGATTCAGGTAACAGCACGCCCAGGAATGGCAGCAACAGTAATGGGATTACGCCACCAAAAATCAGTACGGCAGACCAGTGATAGTGCGCCAACAATGCAGCCGCAATAAACCCGCCCAAGCCAGACCCGATATTAAAACCGCTGAACATCAAGGTAATCATGACGCCCTTGCGCCGTTCAGGCATGTACTCTGACAGCAACGTGACGCAGTTAGGCATAACGGCCCCCAGCCCCAAGCCGGCGATAAAACGCAGCAAGGCCATTTGTAAAGGCGTGGTAGCAAATGCGCAGACGAGGCTGAAAGTGGAGAACATCAGCACCGACAGCAGAATGACTTTCTTGCGCCCAAAGCGATCGGACAAAGGGCCGGCAATCAATGCGCCTATCGCCACGCCAAACATGGCAGCGCCGAGGATGGGCCCCATGGCGGCACGGGAAATATGCCACTCTTCAATCAGCGCGGGAGCAATAAACCCCATCACCGCAGCATCGTAGCCATCGAACATGATGATAATCAGGCAGAGAAAGAGTACGCGCCACTGAAAGGGCGAAATAGGCCGTGCATCAATCCAGGCTTTGATATCGACCAGTTTTTCTGTGTTCATGGGTAGGTTCTCGGTAAAGGGACTGAGGTTATTTTTGTTGTCGTTGCGTATTAACAATCCAATTACACGGTATGCAGCCTGGCGCGTTATGTCTGTTTAAAAACCCTTTTAAAGGTATGAGTTACATTTATATTGTGAGCGAGTTGGCATAGTCTCTGGCGAAAGCAACAGGTGAAAAACGCCGACATGATTGCCACTCATGCAGTTTAGCGTTAATCACCCTATGCATTTCGTTTAGATGATGTCTGAGACGGCTTCGGCGCGAATGGATTCAATCAATGCCAGCGTAGCGGGAGAGTGAAGCGCCCCATGGCGCAGCGTAATGCCAATATCACGCTGCGTATCGGGCAGCGTGAAGCTCAGAGGCACCAACGTGCCAGCGCGTAATTCGTATTCCAGTTGATGCCAGGAAACGGCCGCCACCATGTCGGAATTCATCAACAGGCCACGCACGATGGCAAGGTCGCCACTCTCCACGACAGGCACAGGAGAGGCGATCCCCAACGTCTTAAAGGCCTGATCCAGTAAGTGTCGGGCTGGTGTATTCGCCCGCGGCAAAATCCATTGCGTCTGCGCGAAATCCTCAGGGATGACGGGATTTCCGACCAAGGGATGCCCAGGGCGGGTCAACAGGACCAGCTCTTCGCTGAACAGTGCCTGATGATCAATATCTGTGATTCCATCAATCTGTCGCAGCGCACCCAGAATCAAATCAACCTCACCCGCCCGTAATTCGGTCACCAGCGAGCTGTATGCACTTTCATTGGTCACCACTCTCACTGCCGGATGGGCAGCGACAAGGCGACTGATGGCACGAGGCAGCAGAGAAGTGCGGCACAGGGGCAGGGCGCCGACGTGAACCACGCCCTGCAATTTCCCATCCTGTGCGGCCAGGTCTTCCGGGATGTGACGAATTTCATTCAGTGCCCGGCTGATATACGGTGCTATTTCACGTGCCGCCGCTGACGGCATCATCCCTTTTGGCGAACGCTGAAATAACACCTGACCGGCCCCCTTTTCCAGCACCTTAAGCGCGGCGCTGACGGCGGGTTGGCTGATCGCCAGCATATTGGCGACACTCTGCGTATGGTGCAGGTGGTAGAGCTGCAGAAAAATATTCAACCGCCTCACATTGAATAACCAGATGGGCTCAGCCTCATCGCGCACACTTTCCCGCTGTTTAAATCTTGCCAGCAAGGCCGGGATGCGGTTGAGCTCTTGCAGCGCACGCTGCGCACGCGGTAACACACATTTCCCCTGCTCGGTCAGCAGCATTCCGCTGGCATGCCGTTCAAACAAAGGCGTGTCTAAAGTGTGTTCAAGATCACGAATCGATCGCGTGACCGCAGATTGGGTGCGAAATAAATATTCAGCAGCATTCGATATTGTGCCTCTTTCTGCAATTAAACAAAGCGCTCTTAGTTGCATGATTTTTATATCAAATTCTTCGCCGCTCTTATTCGTCATCCGGTCTTCCCTCCACGAGATCATCATCACAACATAAATAAAACTCATAGCATGCGCAATGAAAGACATTATTCGCCTCAGAAGGGTCATGGCAGGATAAAAAAAACGCAACAGCAGGGAAATAAGATGGAAAACGCAGCAAAAAAAAGTGCTTTGGTGGTCAGTGCCCATTCCGCTGACTTCGTCTGGCGGGCGGGCGGCGCAATCGCGCTGCATAGCGCACGCGGCTATGACGTGCATGTGGTTTGTCTCTCATTTGGTGAGCGCGGCGAATCGGCGAAACTATGGCGCAAAGGCAATATGACGGAGGAGACGGTGAAACAGCACCGTCGCACGGAAGCGGAAGCGGCCGCTGAAGTGTTGGGTGCGAGTATTGAGTTCTTTGATTTGGGCGACTATCCGTTACGCGCTGACAAAGAGACATTGTTCCGTCTGGCCGATGTATTCCGTCGCATTCAGCCTCACTTTGTCCTGACACACTCGATTGCCGATCCCTATAACTACGATCATCCTCTTGCGGCAAATCTCACGCAGGAAGCGCGCATCATCGCGCAGGCCGAGGGGTATCGCCCCGGCGAGCCGATTATTGGTGCACCGCCGGTCTACTGTTTTGAACCCCACCAGCCCGAGCAGTGCCAGTGGAAACCGGATGTATTACTGGATATTACTTCGGTCTGGGACAAAAAATACCAAGCGATTCAGTGTATGGCCGGGCAGGAACATCTGTGGGAATACTATACCCGCGTCGCATTACAGCGCGGCGTGCAGGCCAAACGCAATACTGGCATTACCTCAACACGGGTGATTACCCACGGTGAAGGGTATCAGAGCCTGTTCCCCCGCGTGACGGAGGATCTGGCATGAGCATGGTGAACAGAAAAGGCCTGGTCGTGCGCAAAATTCAGCGAGCCGATGGTGCCCTGGTCAAAGAATTCGCCCACTTTGGTGTGGCAACCGTTCACGAAGCCCAACAGCGCCAGGGCTTGCTGGATAAGCGAGTGCGGCCGATCCAGCAGGGTGTCACCGTGACGGGCAGTGCCGTGACGGTATTGGTCTCGCCTGGCGATAACTGGATGTTTCATGTTGCTGTCGAGCAGTGTCAACCGGATGATGTCTTGCTGGTGGCACCGACATCTGACTGCCATGACGGCTTTTTCGGCGATCTCCTCGCCACCTCGTTAAAAGCACGTGGTGTCGTGGCATTAGTCGGCGATATCGGTATTCGCGACAGTCAAACGCTGCGCGAGATGAACTTCCCTGTCTGGTCGCGCGCGGTCTATGCCCAGGGAACGGTTAAAGAAACCCTGGGTTCCGTGAATATCCCGCTGATCTGCGCCGGCCAGTTGGTCTATCCGGGCGATATCGTGGTCGCTGACGATGATGGCGTGGTGGTGGTGCCGAGGGCTGATGCCGACGCGGTGGCACAGGCTGCCCGGCAGCGTGTCGCCAATGAAGAGAGTAAACGCGTGCGGTTAGCATCAGGTGAACTCGGTCTGGATATTTATCAGATGCGCGAACAGCTCGCTGAAAAAGGGTTGCGCTACCTTGATTCCCTTGACGATTTACAGAAGCTTTCATCATGAAACAGACCCGAATTCCCTGTGTTCTGATGCGGGGTGGAACGTCTAAAGCCGCTTGTTTTCTGGCCAGCGATCTCCCAGAAGAGACGCAACTGCGTGACGCGGTGCTGCTTGCGGTGATGGGATCCCCCGATCCGCGACAAATTGATGGCATCGGCGGTGCCGATCCGCTGACCAGCAAAGTGGCGATTATCTCTGCTTCTGCACGCTCAGACGCCGACGTGGATTACCTGTTTGCTCAGGTGAACGTTGATAAGGCAAAAGTGGATTACGGGCAGAACTGCGGCAATATTCTGGCCGCCGTGGCCCCGTTTGCGGTTGAAAAAGGTCTGATTCCCGTTCAGGGCCCCCTGACGCGAGTCCGCATTTTCATGGTGAATACCGGGCAGATCGCCGAAGCGCAAATCGCGACGCCTGACGGAGCAGTGGAATATCAGGGTGATACGCAAATTGACGGCGTGCCCGGTTGCGCGGCAGAGCAGGTCATCCGTTTCCAGGATATCGCCGGTTCGAGTTGCGGCGCATTACTGCCCACCGGGCAAGCACGCGATACCTTTGATGGCATTGACGTAACCTGCATCGATAACGGGATGCCTGTGGTCTTAGTGCGCGCCGCCGATCTGCAACGCAGCGGCCTGGAAACCCGTGAACAGCTGGACGCTGATGATGAGCTGAAGGCCCGGCTGGAATCCATTCGCTTACAGGCCGGTTTACGCATGAATCTTGGCGATGTCAGCACGCGCACCGTCCCCAAAATGACGCTGATTTCCCCTCCGGTAAATGGAGGGACCGTCACCACTCGCACCTTTATTCCCCATCGCTGCCATGCCTCTATCGGCGTACTGGGTGCCGTGAGTGTGGCCACGGCTTGCCTGATCCCCGGTGCGATAACGGAAGGCGTGGCACAAGTCAGTGCTGAAATCGAGCATCGGCTCTCCATAGAACACCCGGAAGGGGAATTTAGCGTCATGCTCAGCCAAGACCTGAACGGCTACGTCATTAACAGCGGACTGATTCGTACCGCTCGCTTGCTGTTTGAAGGTTCCGTCGCGATTCCTGGCACGCTCTGGTCAGGCAAATAAGGAGCAGGACATGACGAACATCGCCATTATTGGTTTTGGTGAAGCAGGGCAAATTTATGCAAAAGATCTCTCGCAGGTCGCGAGAGTCAGTGTCTGGGATAAAAAGTTTCTCACACCTGCGGGCGAGACGTTAAAAGCAGCAACTGAGCAGGGTTCGGTTCACCCGGCCCGTTCCCTTGCTGAGGCACTGGAAGGCGCTGATTGGGTATTGTCCCTGGTCACCGCCGCTAATGCATTTGAGGTAGCCCAACAAGCAGCCCCATTATTGCGGAGCAGCCAGTACTTCCTCGACTTTAACTCCGTTGCACCGGAAACCAAACGCGCTGCCGCGCGAGCAGTGGCGGCGGGTGCTGGAGCGTATCTGGATGTGGCGGTGATGGCGCCCGTACCCCCTAAACGACTTCAGACACCATTACTGATGGGCGGTAACCACGCAGAGTATGCTGCTTCGATTTTTAATGCTTTAGGCTGTCAGGCCAGCGCCGCCAGCCTGCATGTTGGCGAAGTATCGGCAATCAAAATGTGCCGCAGCGTAATGATCAAAGGACTGGAAGCGCTCACGACAGAGTGCCTGAGTGCGGCAAAACAATACGGCGTCGAAGACGCGGTTCTCTCCTCACTGCATGCCAGCTTCCCCTCTCTGGGGTGGAACGACCAATTACCCCACTACTTAATCAGCCGCGTTGCGGAACATGGCGTTCGTCGTGCTGAAGAGATGGGTGAGGTCATCAAAACGCTACAGGATGTGGGGCTAAATGCCACGATGAGCCAGGCGACGCAGCAGGTTCAGGCTGCTTTACCCGCCAGTATGCAGGCGAAAGGGGTGAACTATCACGACCTGATGCCTTTCAACTGGCAGGATGCATTTTGCCGACTGGAATAATTGTGTCTTTACCGCACAACAATAAAGGAACCTCGGGATATTTTTGACCGATGGCGCTTTTACTTATTTTTTAAATGACCATGCATTTGAATATCACAACCCTCGACACCTACAAGGTGCTCAATCTATTACTATTATAAAACGGAAGGTGAGCAATGAAATTGGGATGGTACAGTACATTAAACAGGGATGAGCAGAAAACATGGTGGGCGTGTCTGGGCGGATTCACGCTCGACTCAATGGACAGCACCATATATTCGCTGGTGATGCCGATATTATTGAGCCTGGCAATCCTGACAAAATCTGAAGCGGGTATTTTGGGTTCAGCCTCTTTAATTGGCAGTGCATTGGGCGGGTGGAGTGCGGGTATGCTGGCCGATCGCTGGGGACGCATTCGTGTTATGCAATTGACGGTTTTGTGGGTGGCTTGCTTCACCGCATTAACCGCACTCTGTGGTGAATTCTGGCAATTTCTAATCGTCCGATTTCTTCAGGGACTCGGTTATGGTGGCGAAGTCGTTGTCGGTGGGGTCTTAATCAGCGAAGTGATCCGCGCCAGCTACCGAGGACGTGTAGGCGCCTCTATCCAAAGTGGTTACGCTATTGGTTACGCAATCTCGTTAGCCGTGCTGCCTGTGCTGCTCAATTTTTTTCCTCAAGAGATAGCGTGGAAACTCTTTTTCCTGATCGGTATTATTCCTGCCATTCTTGTCTGGTTTATTCGTCGTTTAGTACCAGAATCTCCGGTCTTTTTGAGCATCGCTAAAAAAAAGAAATCCAATAACATCGCTGACATTTTTAAAGGTAAAAATCGACGAATTACAGTTACCGCCACACTGCTCGCCTCTGGAATCTTTGGTGGCGCCTATATTATGATTACCTGGCTGCCTACCTATCTAAGAATGGAGTTAGGATTGCCGGTATTATCTATGTCTGGCTATCTGGCAATTAATATATTGGGTTCATTAGTGGGACCCTTCATATATGGCAGATTAAGCGACAGATTGGGTCGATGGAAAACCATCATCCTTTTCCTGATAGGGCAAATAGCCGTCGTCAGTATCTACATGTTTGCTAATGTAAGCCTGAATATTACGTTAGTGCTGGGTTTTTTCCTGGGAGCCTTGCAGGGTGGTCTGGCTTCGGGTTTGACACCGGCGTTCTCCGAACTTTATTCAACGTACATTCGAGGAAGCGGGGCTGGTTTTTGCGCCAGTTTTGGTCGCGGCTTTGGTTCTTTAATGCCAGCCTTAGTGGGAATTGTATCCAGTAAAATTCATCTGGGTTATGCCATGGGGGCCCTTGCGATCGCATCTTATATCATTGGGATCGTCGCTGCGCTTTGCTTACCTAACTCTACTGGCATCAATCTTGACGATGTCTAAAAATCATTAGATTCGGGCTTCGGCAGCCATCATCGATCTGATTTGCCACATCCCTTCAAATGTGACAACCTACCAACAGTAAGTTACCATTGGTAGGTTAATTCTTTTGGAGGTTGTCGCTATGCATGCTCTTATCGTTACAGCTCATCCAGACCACCATTCTCATACTCACACCATCGTCTCGCAGGTGGCACAAGGCATTGCTGCTGGCGGGAACAGTTACGAAATTGCCGATCTGGCTGCAGAGCAGTTTGATCCTCGATTCAATCAGGCTGATTTTGATCAGTTCAAAAATGCCGCCCCGTCGCCAGCCGACGTCGTGGCCGAGCAGCAGCGGCTGGACCGTGCCGATGCACTGGTACTGGTTTATCCGATTTACTGGTGGTCGTTCCCCGCGCAGTTGAAAGGTTGGATAGACCGCGTGTTCACTCAAGGCTGGGCGTACGAGGATGACGGCCAACACGTCGTGAAAAAACTCGGCAAATTACAGGTACACCTTTTGGCGCTGGGCGCAGCGAGTCAGCGAACTTATTTACGTCGCGGTTATTTCAGCAGCATGCGTACGCAGATTGACGTGGGCATTTTTGACTACTGCGGCGCACCCGTTGTGACCAGTGAACTGTTGTTACCTGGCGATATAAATTATCCTGATGCACACTTCGCGCTGGCACATCAACTTGGCCAGCGACTTTTTAACGTCAAGGAACTCGCATGAACTCATCCACTCGCCAACGCATGTCTCATCAAGCCCGACGGCAGCAACTGATGACTGTGGCGTGGAATCTGGTGCGAGAGCAGGGCAGTGATGCATTGACGTTAGGGCGCGTGGCAGAAGAGGCTGGCGTGAGCAAGCCGGTGGTCTACGATCATTTTGGTACGCGCCATGGTCTGCTCGCTGCGTTGTATGAAGATTTCGACCTGCGGCAGAACACCATCATCGAGGCGGCGATGAACGCCGCCGGTACTCGCCTTACCGAGCGGGCTTACGTGGTGGCGTCCAGCTATGTCGATTGCGTGTTAGCCCAGGGGCGGGAAATTCCAGATGTGCTGTCGGCGCTCGATAGTACGCCGGAACTGGCTGAGGTGAAGCGTAAATACCAGCATGACTTCATTGAGAAATTTCGAGGCTGGTTTTCCGAAGCATCACTCCCCCAAGCCAGTATGTGGGGGATTTTAGGTGCTGCCGATGCGATTTCTAATGCGGTGGTGTCCGGCGACATCAGCCAGCAGCAAGGATTAGCCGAACTTCAGGCGCTCATTATTAAGCTTGTGGAACGCCATCAGTAACGATTAATCCAGCCAACAGGAGCAACGAATGCCATTGCGTCTCAACATGATTGATACAGATTGCTGGAATGCGCTGGAATCTGGTGCCAACGATCCTGACAGCGGTTTTCACTGCTTAACGATCGCTTCTGTTGATCAACTGGGAAAACCACAGGCGAGGACAGTAGTGCTGCGTGGTGTTGATCGCGTTACAAGAACGCTGGAATTTCATACCGATATGCGCAGCCCGAAATGGCCGGCGCTGAAGATCAATCCAGACGTGACGGTTTTGGGTTACAGCGATAAAACCCAGTTGCGGCTGCAGGGCGCGGTTGAGTTGCACGGTGCACACAGCGCAGTGGCTGAAGCGGCATGGCAAAAGTTATCGCAACGCACACAGCAAACTTACGCGGGTGCCGCGCCGGGAAGCAACACTTACAACCATCCCAACAACGGCGGCAACGCTGAAGATAACTTCGGTGTGATGCTGATTCAGATTAGCCAGCTGGATTGGTGCCATCTGGCGCGGGAACACAATCAAAGGGCTTTGCTGGATTATAATTCGGCCGGAGAACTTGGCGGCTGCAAATGGGTGAATCCGTAGTCCAGTCGAGAACTCAACCAATCTAATACGTAAGCTAAGGGCAGTTATCAACAAGCTAGTTCGACTGAACATCTTATTTAACATAATAAGTATTTTGCGATCTTAGATATGCTATTGATATAAAAGTAATTTTACCGACCTACCAAAGCTCACATGACCTTTTCAGAACGACAGACGCCAAAAAGATAAAGTCCTTAATGCTGTGATAAAAAACCTGCCGTGAACCTGATTAGACAGAATGCTCCGAAGCCTGCAGATATTGGCGTATCTGACATTTAACCAAATCCAAAAATTTAGCCGGCGTGGTTTCCCAGTTTTCGGGGATAAAAGAACTCCGGTAATGCGCCCTGAAATCAGTCTCCAGGTTATCACACTCCTGCAGGAACAAGTCGATATCGTCGATAACCGCATACTGCATCCCTTTGTGCGATGCAGCCAAGAATGCGTCGATTTTAGGCTCGATATCCTCACTATCGTCAAACAGGTTGTAGTCCTGACCGAAGTAAATAAAGATATGATCGTCGAGTGCGCTGATATTGATTCTTTCCACGTTATAGCTCCGAAAATGTTCTCAGTACGATTTACGGCTGTTAATTAAATACAAAACTCTTTAGCGCAATCAACTTTTCCAGTCGTTAAACTCCCTGCGGTAGCGCTGTCTCTTGCAGGTGTCTCCAAATCACACTCTCCTGTTCATCCAGCTCGAAGACAGCTGTCGAAAAGCGCAAAGTCGAAGCTTGTCCCGGAATGTGCTGCTGTTCCTTGTAGCAAACCGTTGCCCCCTTTTCGCTTTCAGCTAACAATTGCATATCCATGATGTGCAAGGTAAGACCTGCCCGGGCACCGCGTTGTGTGCGAAAGAAAAGGTTCAGTGCATCAAAATTCAACAGACCGCCTGCCGGGCTTACCATGCTGAAATCAGGACCGAAGCGGGCGAGTAGGTTATCGCAGACTTCATCTTTCGTTTCCGCATTACCCAGCCATTGTTGAATGCCTTCATGTGCCTCTAAAACTTCCTGAAAATACCGGTTCATTTCTTCTCCTGATTGAGGGTAAGTAATACCTTGCGATTGGCAATACGCAGACAACATAAAATCGGTAAGACCACAGTGCAGGCCGCAATCACAAAGCAAAGTTTAAAGGCGAGATCAGTAGAGATTCCGCTGTTTAACAGCAAATTAAACAGCAGGCTGAGCAGCGTCACGCCGAGACAGAAACTGAGCTGACGATTAATATTCCAAATCGCACTGGCATCGGCCAACCGCTCGTCAGAGATCTGCAGGAAGGCCGAGCTTTGCGCTGTACTGCTGCATAAGCTGCCTCCCAATCCCATCAGACAGAATGCGATGACACATATCACCGCTGATGCAGAGTGTCCCGTTGCGGCCACAAGCCCAATGCCCAGCGCCTGAATGATACTTCCGCTGATAAACAGTGGACGCGGTCCCAGGGTATTAAATCGCCTCCCCGTATAACTGATCGCGATAAATGAAGCGATCGACCAAGGCAACATTAATGCCCCCACCCAGGCGGCATGCATACCCAGCTCATTCTGCAGGTAAAGCATGGCTAACATGCTCACGCCAGTAAAAATTCCCGGTACAAACTGGTATATCAGCATGGACGTCTGCAACAGCGGATCTCGCACCAGATGGAGATCAATCAGAGGCTGGCTTTTATTCAGTGCATTCCTGATATATCCGCCAAAAACAATCATCCCCGCTAAGAGTGTGAATACACCTTTATTCGCTGGCTGAGTTTCGCCTAAGGAGGTCAGTCCCAACAGGATCAACGTCAATGCACCACAGCCGCTGACTAATCCCACCATGTCCAATCGCTCAGTGGCCACCGTGGGTGTATCTGCATTAAGCCACCACGCTGCCAGGATCACGGCCACAACGGCCAGTGGCACACTTGCCAGAAATACCCAGCGCCAGTTAAAACTTTCAATCAATAACCCGCCGACGGCCGGCGACAGTGCTGGAGCCAGCAAAGCCACTAGCATCACAGCAGAGGAGAGCTTTGCGCGTTCATGGCTGCGATACAGCACGTAAGTCATAGTTTGTCCGATTGGGATCAGCAATCCCCCCCCTACCCCCTGCAATAAACGCCAGCCAATAAGTTGCAATATCGACTGAGACGCAGCAACGCCAACACTCCCTGAAATGAAAATCATCAAAGAGAGGATAAAAAGACGTTTCGCGCCAAAGCGTTCTGCCAGCCAGCGGCTAAGGGGTATCACCAGCGTCAAACCTAAAATATAAGCGTTACTCACCCACGCCAGTTGGCTGACCGGCGCATCGAATTGTCGCCCAATTTCAGGAAAGGCAACATTAGCGATAAACATATTCACCAGGTCGATGAAGAATCCCAACAGATACACAGTGGCAACGCGCACGCGATAACTCATGATTTCTCAGTCATAACAGCAGTCATGCGCGCAGTATAGGAGCATGGTAATACGGGATAAATCCACGCTATGCAGTTATACTGTCAAACTATTTTTGACAGTCATCCTTCATCAAAGGCGTAACAGATGATTAATATGCAGCGTCTGGAAATGTTTGTTGCGGTGGTTGAGGCAGGAAGTTTTACCGGCGCCGCTCAGACGCTGGGACTGACAAAAGCAGTGGTTAGCTTCAACATAAAGCAGCTTGAGCAAGAACTTGGCGTCGCCTTATTGACCAGAAGCACACGGCGCGTTGCTGCGACCGAAACCGGTGAGAAGTTTTACCATCGCTGCCAGCATCTGTTGCAGGACGCCGCGCAAATACTTGATGACATTCACAGTGAACATAACGGACTCAGCGGCTCGCTGCGTATTACTACTACGCCTGAATACGGGGCGCGCGTTGTGGTACCGGCACTGGCGGCGTTTGCAGTCAAACACCCCCACTTGCGTATCCAACATGCTTCATCATCAAAAAATGATGACCTGATTGCCGGCCGTTTCGATGTGGCCATCCGTCTTGGTCAGTTGGCGGATTCCAGTCACCACGCCCGTCTCATAGATCGGTTCGCTATTCTGGTGGTGGCTACTCCCCAGTACCTCACCACCCAACCGATTGAGAGTTTGCAACAACTCGCCGACGCGAAATGGATTGCACATAGCCGTCTGTTAACACCCTTGAGCTGGCAGGTGACCACGCCAGCGGGAGAAACAGTGCTGTTCAGCGCACGCCATCCAGCGATGATCACTGCCGACAGTGCGGCTTCGCTGCTGGCCTTTACGTTGGCAAACGCAGGCGTTGCGCTTTTGCCCGCCTGGTTGGTCCAGGATAAATTGGCTGAGGGAGCGTTAGTACAAGTGCTGCCAGATCATCATTTTCCCCATCAAGGGATCTATGCGCTCTATCCGAACACCCGCCATTTGCCTGAAAAAGTGCGCGCGTTTATAGATTTTCTGCATGAGTTCACCCGTCTTATAAGCAGCTAATATTCTGCTGTTATAAAGGGTAAAAATATCAGCACTTTTGGCCCTTCCCCGTTTTCATCCGAGTGAACAGAAGCCTGGACAACCCGCTCAAGTCGATCACACTTCGATTATCTGGTATTTCTGCAAAGGCTGATTGGTTTTAAAGGATGCTGAGGCAATGAGAGTGAATGAAGAAGCACTTCGCAAAGCAGGATTCACAGGCTCTGATTTGAATAAGATCCGTAATAATATTGACAGCTATGGCGGTACGTTGGCGGAAGCCATTCAGGGACTGGCAAACCGATTCAGGGTTGTTTTGTGGATCTATTTTGCCTGCTTTGCGGTGTTTCTCTGGACGCTGTTCACGCATGACAGGCTTTACTGTTTATCAGTGGGCATTGGGTTATTCATCACCATGCTCATCGTAGCCTTCATCCAGCCCCCCGTCCTCTCCTATAAGTCCTGGCGTTACTGGAAAAGCAGCCGTAGCTAACGGTTGTCATGGTTCAATGAAAGCAGATCGAATGTCACTTTGGCTTTGAGACCATACCCTACGATTTTCATCGCCAGTCTGGGTTTGCCCATTGAATCGACCTTTCGGTAATAATCCCTCGGCAGCCAGCGAGTCAGGCGCCACGCACCCGGTTTCCTGAACGCGCCAAAAACACTGAAGGTTTCGTCCGTTATCGCCACGCCTAAGGCGATGTTGCACGCTCATTAATGTAAATAACGGAAGGACCTGTTGGAGCGACGCCGGTGCAACCCTGAAATCGTAAGCAAGCCAACATAGACTCACTCATGACGTAACCATAACGACATGATATATAACAGGAGTTTATGATGGCAGGGATTTCAACTTTAGGGATTGGGTCAGGTCTTAAACTGGGCGATATTCTCGACAATCTCACTACCGCAGAGAAACAGGTACTGGTTCCGATTTCTAAACAGCAGTCAGCCGCAACGGCTAAGCTCTCTGCATACGGAACACTGAAAACGGCGGTGCAGGCATTTCAGACCGCCAACACCAGCCTGCAAGATGCCAGTCTTTACACGCAGTCGAAAGCCACAAGCAGCAGCAGTGCATTTACGGCGGATTCCAGCGGCAAAGCGTTACCGGGTAAATACACCATCAGTGTTTCGCATCTTGCCCAGTCTCAAACACTGACCAGCGCCACGCGATCCGACATCAATCAGGCCACAGGAAGTGCAGCAGAGACGCGTAAAATCTCATTCGTCAGCGAAGATGGCCATGAATATGCGATTGATTTAAAGCAAGAACAGACGTCGTTAAGCGGAATTAGAGATGCTATCAACAAGTCAAACCTGGGCATCAGTGCCAGTTTGATCAAAGTCTCTGATAAAGACTTTCGCCTCTCATTCACCTCAGCAGAGACGGGCACCAGCCACGCCCTCAATAACATATCCGTCACGGGTGATGACACGCTGCAAGCGTTTCTGGGGTATGACCCGGCAATAAGCACGTCCGGGATAACGCAGAACGTGGCGGCACAAAATGCCAGCCTGACCATCAATAACATTCCGGTAGAGAGCAGCAGCAATACGATTTCCGATGCCATTGAAGGTATGACTTTAAACCTCAACGACCAGACATCTGGCACGCAGACCTTGAGTGTCCGCAGCGATAATTCAAAAGCGAAAACGGCCATTACTGATTGGGTCAATGCCTATAATGCCCTACAGGATACGATGGGCAATTTGACCAAATACACCCCGGTTGATGCGGGTGCGAGTCAGGACACCTCCAACGGCGCATTGTTGGGAGACGGCACACTGCGCATCATTCAGACACAGCTTAAAAGTATTCTGGCAAGCGGCTCCGGCTCCGTGCAGTTCGCTACCCTGACTCAGGCGGGTATCAGCACCGACCCAACCTCCGGCAAGCTCAAACTGGACGCAGATAAATTGACCAGCGCACTGGCGGTCACTCCTGAAGCAGTCAGAGATATCTTCTCAGGGGATGGCGAGAAAACAGGTATTGCCACCGGTATGGCGTCCAGTATGCGTTCCATGCTCAGCTCGAAAGGGGTGCTGCAAAGTGCCACTGACGGCATCAGTAAAAAATTGAATGCGCTGACCGAGCAATATAACAATGCCAGCAAGAAAATTGATGACACCCTTGCGCGCTACAAAGCGCAGTTTACGCGGCTTGATACCGTCATCAGCTCGCTCAATAACACCAGCAATTATCTGACGCAGCAATTTGAAAACATGTCGGGAACGAAAAACTAGCTTCTGACCCACTCTTGAACGTAATGGGAATTGCCAGAAGAGGCTGCCGGGAGCCGTAATGCATGTCAGTTAAGAACTCAGGCTGCTTATTGATAAGTGGCCTGTTTTTTCAGTGCGGGCTCTGCCGCCACTACTGCCCCCTCTGGGCCGTCCTCGCGCCGCTAAAGCGGTACCTTCGACTTCCACGTCGTGCCGGACGGACCGTTCGCGGATGACCATCCATGGTCGGCCGCGAACTGCCCCACGCCTCCCCGCGTGGGGCTCCTGGTCCAACGTAAAAGTCTCAGCGCTGCGGATAGCCCTGAGGGGGCAGCAGAGGCGTCAGAGCTTCAGGCAATGTGCCCTTTTTGACAATCCGCACTGAAGCTAATGAGCTGGCTGGGGCCGCACCGGGGCAGGCATTTCGCAGCGCTGAGCTGAGCGAGTATGCCAGGAGAGCCCGCAGGACGCGGGCGAAAGGTGGCGCTGGAACATGGATGCTCCATCGTGAACTGAACCCCTTAACCTGGACTCTTTAAGTCAGCTTAATTTGATTATGAGTCCGGTACTCCACCGGACTCAGTCCGCCCAGTCCCATCTTT